>NZ_LZJE01000373.1:0-19199 GCF_001666865.1 Mycobacterium sp. E136 | reverse complement strand
CGACGGCCGAGCCGGAAAAGAAATCCGATCCGGACGACACCGATCCGTCGCTCCAATCGAAGCCCGGCGGTACCTCGAACTCATCGACGGAACAGCAGGGTGCCACAACCAACACGGTGGCGACCAACACGGCCACGACCAAGGGGACGACCGAGCGATCGATCACCGATCCCGGTGACATCCCGGAGGAAGGCACGACGTACGTCGCCTTCGCCGATGCCCGGTCACTGGCGTCGGGTGCCACGACCAACGTCTCCCCGTTGAAGCAATGTAATAGCAGTTATGGGGGCACACAGCAAAATACGCAGATGTCTCATCCGCAACAACTGTCAGTGCAGTCCTCGCCGTAGAGGGGTTTTGCGTGACGCTCTCAACCCAGAGCTACCTCTAGGAGGTGATGCCCGCCTTCTGCAGGGCCTTCTCGTAGAGACCGAACGCCTCTTCGAGGCCGTCGTTGACCCAAGCGTCGACCATGCCGACCCTGTCAGCAACCAGTTGGATGTGGTTCACGAACTGCTGAAAGTCCTCGTTGCGGCGCAGCGCGTCGATCTGTTCCTTCGATCCCTGGACCAGAACGAAACCCCCGAGCTCGATATTCTGCGGGCGCAGGATCGCGACGTCGTAGCGCTCGATTTTCTCGTCGCGCAGGAGCTGGGCGCCATAACCTTCGAGCGATTCCCGGAAGTGATCGAGTGCCTGCACTTCGCGTCCACGGGTGGGAATTCCCCACGCGATCCAGAGTCCTGCTTCAGCCATGCGCCCATCATGCGCTGCGCGGAGTGGGAAGAGTGGTCCCGACACGGTCGAGCAATCGAAAGTCGTAATGCCTGCTCCCCCGGCTGGACTCGAACCAGCAACCCTTCGGTTAACAGCCGAATGCTCTGCCAATTGAGCTACAGGGGACTGCTCGCCCGCGATCTCGCTCTGCGCGGGACGGGGGTTGACTCTAGCGTACGTGTCGGCGGCGCCGCCAATACGCCGCCTCCGCTCGCGCTCTCAGGTCCGTGAGGCAGGATGGAACACAACGCACCATCGTTTGGAAGGGACCCCGTGATCGGGTATTTCGTCGTATTGGGTGTCGGCTACGTACTCGGCTCCAAGGCCGGCCGACGCCGGTATGAGCAGATCGCTGGAACCTATAAGGCGGTCACCGAGAGCCCCGCCGCGAAGGCCGTGCTCGACGCCGGACGCCGCAAGATCGCTGACCGGGTCTCGCCGGACCCGCCGCTGGTCAAGTTGACCGAGATCGACAACGGAACCGAGGTCATCGGTCCCGAGACCGCGCAGGTGCGAAGGGCCCGATAGGTCTAGAAGCCCGTACCGTTGCCGTAGATGCGGCCCGGCAGCATCGGGCCGGTGCTGACGCCGGCCCCGTCGGGCCCGTTGAGGCCGAACTGCGGTGTTCCGACATTGACGCCGTTGCCGTTGGAAACTCCGAGGCAGTGGCCGTCTTCCTTGTTCCCGAACCACGCCAGGCATTGGCCGAGCGGCTGGCCGGCATCGGACGTACTTCCCAGAACGGAGGCGGCGATCGGGGCCGCGACCGCGGCGACGGCGAATGCGCCGGCGGCGACGAACCGTCGCGCCCGGTTGTCGGTCGATGTCACGTGCACGCCTTCCTGACCGTTCCACGGTTGTATAGCGCGCTCACCCTATCGCGTTACCGCGGACTACGCAGAGATGTCGTCTCCGCTGGCCTGCTCGAGCAGGCTGCGGCGATAGGCCTCCATCGCGACCAGGTCGCCGAACAGCGCGTGGTATTCGTCGCCCTGCTCGACCGGCGACATCCGCTGGAGCTTGGACTTGACCTCGGCGATCTGGCGGCCCACCCACACTTCCTGCAACCGGGCCAGCACTCCGCCGATGTAGCGCGGCAACCGCTCGTCGTCGACGACGTTGATGGCCTCGACACCGAGTTCGTTGACCAGGCTCGCCGCGGCCGGCGCCTCGGTCTTGGACCGGACCGTCTCGATCCATTCGGCCCCCGATTGGCCTGCCGACGTGCCACCCGCGGCATCGATCGCCGAACGCACCGCCGCATAACCCGGATGCGTGAAGCTTTCGACGGTCAGCGAGTCGAACACCGGCCCCGCCAGTGCCGGATACTGCAGAGCTGCTTTGAGCGCTTCGCGCTGCGGCCACAGCGTCGGGTCGGCCGGGTCGGGCCGTGCCCCCACATCCGGGGTGCGCGACCGGCGCGACTGCGCCTGGTCGTTGGCGCGCCGGCGCCCGCCGCGTTCGGGCAGGCCGCGCTTCTGCGCCTCCTCGCGCACCCGGCTCAGCACCTGCGCCTCGTCGGCCCAGCCCACCCAGCCCGTGAGCCGTCGCGCGTACTCGTCGCGCAGCATCGGCTCCTTGATGCGGGCCACCATCGGCACGCACCGGCGCAGCGCGGCGACGCGGCCCTCCGCGCTGTCGAGGTCGTGTTCGGCGAGCGCCGTGCGAATGGCGAACTCGAACAACGGCGTTCGGCGTGCCACCAGGTCGCGCAGCGCACCGTCGCCGAAATGAAGCCGGATGTCACACGGATCCATCCCAGCTAATTTGTCTTCTGAGGCCACCGCGACGAACGACTGGCCCGCGAGGTTCTGCTCACCCTCGAACGCCTTGATCGCCGCGGCGCGACCCGCGGCGTCGCCGTCGAAGACGTAGATCAGTTCACCGCGAAAGAAGTTGTCGTCCATCATGAGTCGGCGCAGCATCGACAAGTGCTCGTCGCCGAACGCCGTTCCGCACGACGCGACCGCCGTCGTCACCCCGGCCAGATGCATCGCCATCACGTCGGTGTAGCCCTCGACCACGACCGCTTGGTGACCCTTGGCGATATCGCGTTTGGCCAGATCCAGGCCGAACAGCACCGCCGACTTCTTGTACAGAACCGTCTCCGGGGTGTTGACGTACTTGGCTTCCATCGGATCGTCGTCGAAGATCCGACGGGCACCGAAGCCGATCACCTCGCCGCCGCTGGCCTTGATCGGCCACAGCAGCCGACGGTGGAACCGGTCCATCGGGCCGCGTTTACCCTCTCGCGACAGGCCGGCCGCCTCGAGTTCCTTGAACTCAAAACCCTTGCGCAGCAGCTGTTTCGTCAACGAATCCCAACCCGACGGCGCGAAACCGCAACCGAACCGTTTGGCCGCCTGACCGTCGAAGTTCCTCTCGATCAGGTACTGGCGCGCAGGTGCGGCCTCATCGGACTCCAGCGCGGCCGCATAGAACTCCTGCGCCGCCGCGTTGGCGGCCAGCAACCTGCTGCGGCTACCGCGGTCACGCTGCACGTTGGTGGTCGAACCGCCGGTGTAGGTGATGGTGTAGCCGACGCGGTCGGCGAGCAGTTCGACCGACTCCACGAAGCTGACGTGCTCGATCTTCTGGACGAACGCATAGACGTCGCCGCCCTCCCCACAACCGAAGCAGTGGAAGTGGCCGTGATTCGGCCGCACGTGGAACGACGGCGACTTCTCGTCGTGGAACGGGCACAGCCCCTTCATGGAGTCCGCGCCCGCACGGCGCAACTGCACGTAGTCGCCGACGACGTCCTCGATGCGAACCTGCTCACGAATGGCCGCGATGTCGCGATCAGGAATACGGCCGGCCACCGGGCCAGTCTAGAGCGCCCCGCGCGAAGGCCTAGGCGGGTTCCAGGCGCTCGAGGCGCCCTTCCGTGAAGGATGCGACCTGGTCGATCACCACCCGCAGGCGGGCATCGTCGTCACCGGCCGCGTTGTATGCCGGCACGAAGATCGGATCGAGCGTGGCGGGTGCCCTCGAGGCGACCCACTCCACCACCCGGTGCACGCGTTCGCGCTGTCGCGCTTGCAACTCGAGGTGCCGCGGGTCCGACATGATGAACTGCAGCGCCAGGATCTTGAGCACCGCGACCTCGGCCCGCACCAGATCGGGCACGCGCAGGTCGGCTTGATAGCGGACCAGCGGGCCCCGGCCGGATTCCGCGCGGGTCGCCGCGATGGCTGCCGACGCGAACCGGCCGACCAGTTCGCTCGTCAGCTTCTTGAGCGCGACGGACGCCGCCAGGGTGCCGTCGTACTTACCGACCGCGGCGACCACCGGCAGGCTCGTGAGCCGCGTCGCCGCGGCCACCAGGTCGTCGGCACGCATTCCGCCGCCCATCCCGCTCGACTCCCCCAACCGACCCAGCACCGCCGCGGCGTCGTTGTCGGCCAGCACCCGCATGTCGATGCGACCGGACACCACGCCGTCCTCGACGTCGTGCACCGAGTAGGCGACGTCGTCGGCCCAGTCCATGACCTGAGCCTCCAGGCACGGCTTCTCCGCGGGTGCGTCGGCGCGGACCCAGTCGGCGACGGGAAGGTCGTCGGCGTAGAAGCCGAACTTGGTCGGCCGCGTCCCGCGTTGCCACGGGTACTTGGTGACCGCGTCCAGCGCGGCCCGGGTGAGGTTCAGGCCCGCGCTCTCCTTCTGTGGGTCAACCACTTTCGGCTCGAGACGGGTCAGGATCCGAAAGTTCTGGGCGTTGCCCTCGAAACCGCCGCAGTCGGCGGCGATCTCGTTGAGGGCGCGCTCGCCGTTGTGACCGTAGGGCGGGTGGCCGATGTCGTGGGCCAGGCCGGCGAGGTCGACGAGGTCGGGATCGCAGCCCAGGCCGATGGCCATCCCGCGGCCGATCTGTGCGACCTCCAGCGAATGGGTGAGCCGGGTGCGCGGCGTCTCACCCTGACGCGGGCCGACGACCTGAGTCTTGTCCGCCAGCCGGCGCAGCGCCGCGCAGTGCAGGACCCGGGCGCGGTCGCGGGCGAAATCTGTGCGGTGCTCGGTGTCGGTGCCCGGGAGCGCGGCGCCCTTCGGGGGTTCGACCACCCATCGCTCGCGGTCGAACTCGTTGTAGGGATCCCCGTTGCCTGTCACCGACGGATAGTCTGCCAGCACCGACCGGCCCGACTGCGTTGCGCACTAGATTGGCGGGCATGCGCCTTGTCCGCTTGCTGACCCTCGTGCTCGCCATGCTCACCGCCGGTGCCCTGATCGCGCCGACGGTGTCCGCCGAGCCGCCGTTTCGACTTCCGGGCTACGTAACCGACAACGCGGGCGTCCTCGACAGCGCCGGCCGCGCGGAGGTGACGTCCGCGATCGACTCGCTCTACAACAGCCGCAAGACCCGGCTGTGGGTGGTCTACGTCGACTCGTTCGACCGTCAGTCGGCCGAGACCTGGGCGCGCAACACCATGCGCGCGAGTGACCTGGGTTCGTATGACGCCCTGCTCGCGGTGGCCACCGTCGACCGCTCGTACGCGTTCATGGTGCCCGACAGCGCCACCGAGTTGAGCTCGAGCCGGGTGGACAGCGTCCGGCGCAACGACATCGAACCCGCACTGCGGCAGAGCGATTGGGCCGGGGCGGCGGTCGCGGCGGCCGACGGGCTCGCGGCGTCGAGTAGTTCCGGCAGCCTCAGCTGGGTCGGCCTGCTCGTGGCGCTCGGGGTGATCGCGCTGGCGGTCGTGGTGCTGATGATCTGGCGTCGACGCCGGCGCGGCAAGCGCCGCGAGGCCGAGTTCGCGGCCGCGCGCCGGGTGGATCCCACCGATCCGCAGGCGTTGGCGTCGGTGTCGCTGGACGCGCTCGACGATCTGTCGCGCGCGATGGTGGTCGAGGTGGACAACGCGGTGCGCACCAGCGACCACGAACTGGAGTTGGCCGTCGAGGAGTTCGGCGCGGAACGGACCGAGCCGTTCACGCGGGCGGTGAACAACGCGAAAACGACGCTCGCGCAGGCGTTCAACGTCCGGCAGATCCTCGACGACGCCATCCCGGAGACGCCCGCCCAGCGTCGCGACCTGCTCACCCGCGTGGTGGTCGCGGCGGCCAAGGCCGACCGCGAGTTGGACGCGCAGCGGGACGCGTTCACCGAGCTGCGGAACCTGGTGATCAATGCGCCGTCGAAGCTGGACGCGATGACCCAGCGGGTGGTCGACATCACCGCTCGGCTCGACCCGTCGCGCGAGAAACTCTCACAGCTGCACAGCGAGTTCGACGCGGCGGCGCTGAGTTCGGTGGCCGGAAACGTCGACGCGGCCAGGGAACTGCTCACCTTCGCCGACGAGAACATCAGCCGCGGCCGCGAGCTCGCCGCCCGTCCGGTGCCGGGCCGCCAGAGCGAACTCGTCGAGTGTGTGCGTGCGGCGGAGTCCGCGTTGGTGCAGGCGCGTGGGCTGCTCGATGCGGTGGACAGCGCGGCCAGCGACATCCGGCGAGCCGCCGCCACGTTGCCCGCGACGATCGAGGACATCCAGAACGGCATCAAGCAGGCCGGTGCGTTGCTCCAGCAGGGCAACGTGCCGCAAGCGGCGCAACTGGCCGAGGCCCGCGACGCCGCGGCGGCTGCCGTCGCGATCGCGCAGCGCGAGAAGGCGACTGACCCGCTGGGTGCGTTCACCGAACTGACGAAGGCGGACGCGAACCTCGACCGACTGCTGGCCGCTGTGGAAGAGGAGCGCGAGGCGGCCGAGCGGCTCAAACGAGCGCTCGACGAAGCGCTGTTCACGGCGCGCTCGCGGGTTCGGTCGGTGTCGGATTTCATCGACACCCGTCGCGGCATCATCGGGCCCGAGGCCCGCACCCGGCTGGCCGAGGCCGTTCGCCAGATCAGCGCCGCCGAAGAGAAGCGGGAGAGCGATCCCGCCGGGGCCATCGCCCACGCCAACGGCGCCGCAATGCTCGCGTCGCAGGCGCAGAACCTGGCCAACGCCGACGTGCAGAACGCGCACAACTCGTTCATGGGGCCGTTCGGTGGCGGCCGCGGCGGCGGGGGCAACATGGGCGCCGTCATCGGCGGCATCCTGATCGGCAACATCCTCAGCGGCGGGATGCGCGGCGGCTTCGGCGGTTTCGGCGGCGGCGGGTTCGGTGGTGGCGGGTTCGGCCCCGGTTCGTTCGGCGGCTCAGGCGGCGGAGGCGGAATGTTCGGCGGCGGCGGCCGCTTCTAGGTCACTCCGCGGCTAGGTCTCCCCATCCGGCGAGGGTGCGTGTTTGCACACGACACCCCGCCGATTCCCGACGGGTTGCGCACGCTCGGCGCCGTCCGAGCGTGCGTAAGGTGCTGGCTTTCCGCCGCTTGTCGTGTGCAAACACGCACGCTCGCGGTTAGTGGTCAGCAGCCTTTGAGGCGGGCGGCGAGGTAGTCGCTGACGTTGTCGAGCGACACCCGGTCCTGCGTCATGGCGTCGCGCTCGCGGATCGTGACCGCTTGGTCCTCGAGTGAGTCGAAGTCGACGGTCACACAGAACGGTGTGCCGATTTCGTCCTGGCGGCGGTAGCGCCGCCCGATCGCGCCCGCGTCGTCGAAGTCGACGTTCCAGCACTTGCGCAGTTCGGCGGCGAGGTCACGCGCCTTCGGCGAGAGCGCCTCGTTGCGCGACAGCGGCAGCACCGCGGCCTTGACCGGCGCCAGCCGCGGGTCCAGCCGCAACACCGTGCGCTTGTCGACGCCGCCCTTGGCGTTCGGCGCCTCGTCCTCGGCGTAGGCGTCGACGAGGAACGCCATGAACGACCGCGTCAGCCCGGCCGCCGGCTCGATCACGTACGGAACGTAGCGGGTGTCGTTGGCCTGGTCGTAGTACGACAGTTCGACGCCGGAATGCTTTGAATGCGTGGACAAATCGAAGTCGGTGCGGTTCGCGACACCCTCGAGCTCGCCCCACGGGCTGCCCTGGAAACCAAACTTGTACTCGATGTCGACGGTCCGGTCGGAGTAATGCGACAGCTTCTCCTTCGGGTGCTCGTAGAGCCGGAGGTTGTCGCGGTCGATGCCGAGTTCGACGTACCACTGCAGCCGCTCGTCGATCCAGTACTGGTGCCACTCGCGCGCGGTCGACGGCTCGACGAAGAACTCCATCTCCATCTGCTCGAACTCGCGCGTGCGGAAGATGAAGTTGCCTGGCGTGATCTCGTTGCGGAAGCTCTTGCCCGTCTGCGCGATGCCGAACGGCGGCTTCTTGCGTTGCGTGGTCACCACGTTGGCGAAGTTCACGAAGATGCCCTGCGCGGTCTCGGGCCGCAGGTAGTGCAGCCCCTCCTCGGTCTCGATCGGACCGAGGTACGTCTTGAGCATCATGTTGAAGTCGCGCGGCTCGGTCCACTGCCCCTTGGTCCCGCAGTCGGGGCAGGCGATGTCGCTCATTGACACCGAATCCGGGTCGTCGAGCCCCTTCTTCTCCGCGTAATTCTCCTGCAGGTGGTCCTGCCGATGCCGCTTGTGGCAGTTCAGGCACTCGACCAGCGGGTCGTTGAACACGTCGACGTGTCCCGACGCCACCCACACCTCGCGGGGCAGGATGATCGACGAATCCAGGCCGACGACGTCGTCGCGGCTGGTGACCACCGACCGCCACCACTGGCGCTTGATGTTCTCCTTCAGCTCGACGCCCAGCGGGCCGTAGTCCCACGCCGACTTGGTACCGCCGTAGATCTCTCCGGCTTGGTATACCAGGCCGCGCCGCTTGGCCAGGTTCGCGACGGTGTCGATGATCGAAGAAGATGAAGCCACGACTGCATAGCCTAGCGACCCCGACTTTCGCCGTTGACATGCATAGAAGCGCATGTATTGTTGGCCCTAATGAAAATCGTTTCCACTTTGGCTGACGGAAGCGTCGCGGCCGCGGACGCCCACGATCACGGCGGTGCGCCGTATCCCGATCTCCCGCCCCGCGACGTGCTGGACACCTCCGGCGATCTGCTGCGGGCGCTGGCCGCGCCGGTGCGCATCGCGATCGTGCTGCAGCTGCGGGAGTCGGCGCGCTGCGTGCACGAGCTCGTCGACGCGCTGGCGGTGCCTCAGCCGTTGGTCAGCCAACACCTGCGGATCCTGAAGGCCGCGGGCGTCGTGGCCGGTGAGCGGTCCGGGCGCGAGGTGATGTACCGCCTCGTCGACCATCACCTCGCCGACATCGTCGTCGCGGCGGTGACGCACGCGGCCGAGGCGGGCGAGTGAGCACCACCGGAGTCCGCGCGACCCGCCAGCGCGCGGCCATCGCCGACCTGTTGGAGAACCTCGAGGAGTTCCGCTCGGCCCAGGAGCTGCACGACGAGCTGCGGCGCCGCGGCGAGGGCATCGGGCTGACCACCGTCTACCGCACCCTGCAGCAGATGGCGGCCGCCGGCGTCGTCGACACGTTGCGCACCGACACCGGCGAATCCGTCTACCGTCGCTGCTCGCAGGACCACCATCACCACCTGGTGTGCCGCGATTGCGGTTCGACCGTGGAGATCCAGGGCGGCGATGTCGAGACCTGGGCGGCCGACATCGCCCGGCAGCACGGCTTCTCCGACGTCAGCCACACCATCGAGATCTTCGGAGTCTGCGGTGTCTGCGCGATGAACGGGTCAGCCGACTAGCGCCCGACGCACCTCGGCGCCGGTGGCCAACACCATCAAAATCAGCGTGCGCAGCGCCTCGTCGGTCAGGCCGGCGGCCGGAAAGTTATAGCGCAGCAACACATCCGCCGCCTTCTTCGAGTTGCGCTTGGCGCCCGCGGCGACCTCCGTGGGCGCGCTCTTCGCCGTCAGCGACACCGTGCCCAGCAGCGTGTTGCGGGCGTGCTCGGCGACCGCGGCCCGCAGCTTGGCGTCCAGCGGCAGATCCCACGCCAGGATCTGGGTCAGCGAGACCAGCTCGAGGCCCTCGGCGACCGGGACCGTGCGCAGCGACGCGAACGTCTCGTCGTGGTGGACGGTGACCGCGCCGTCGTCCTCGCGCTTGACGGGCAGCACACCCTCGAGGACCTCGCCGAGCCGCTCCTGCAGCGCCATCAGGCCCTCCCGCTCAGGTACATCATCAGGCTCTGCCGCTCAGGTACATCATTCGGCTCTGCCGAAGCGACGGTTGCGGTTGACGTACTCCTCGCAGGCGGCCCACAGGTCGCGGCGGTCGTAGTCGGGCCACAGCTTGTCCTGGAACACGAACTCGGCGTAGGCGGCTTGCCACAGCAGGAAGTTGCTGGCGCGCTGCTCCCCCGACGTCCGGATGAACAGGTCGACGTCGGGGATGTCGGAACGGTGCAGGTGCTTGGCGAACGTCGCCTCGGTGATGCGATTCGGCTTGATCTTGCCGTCGACCGCCAACTGCGCGAGCTCGCGCGTCGCCTCGACGATCTCGGTGCGCCCCCCGTAGTTCACGCAGTAGTTGATGGTGATGACGTCGTTGCCGACGGTCATCTGCTCGGCGATGTCGAACTCCTTGATCACGCTGCGCCACATGCGCGGTCGGGAGCCGACCCAGCGCATCCGCACGCCCATGTCGTTGAGGTTCTCCCGGCGGCGACGCACTACCTCGCGGTTGAAGCCCATCAGGAAGCGCACCTCCTCGCTGCTGCGCTTCCAGTTCTCGGTCGAGAACGCATACACCGTCAGGTGTTTGATGCCGATTTCGATTGCTCCGCAGGTGATGTCGATGAGGACGGCCTCCCCCATCTTGTGCCCCTCGGTGCGGTGCAGGCCGCGCTGGGTGGCCCAGCGACCGTTACCGTCCATGACGACGGCGACGTGGTTGGGCACCTGGTCGGCGGGGATCCGCGGCGCGGCCTCCTTCGACGTGTGCTGCGGAGGACGGGCGAAGCGACCGTTGGTGCCCGCCGGAATCTCGGGGAAGACGACCGGCCAGGTCGACTTGTCGGGGAAGGTCGGGTAGTCCTCAGGCGCCGGGGGCAGCTGTGGGTAGGCCGCCGGGGCTTTCTTCCTCCGCCCAGCCCGTTCGCTTGCCATGTGGCACATCCTGCCCGACCACCGACACCTGCCGGTCGTCGACACTCCTATCCACCCGGTACACCCGCTCCACCAGCGGCAACGTTCGCAGTTGGCGTTCGAGGTGCCACTGCAGATGCGCGGCCACCAGCCCGCTGGCCTGGCTGCGGTGCGACGCCGTGGACGTCTCGGCGTACTCCCAGTCCCCGTCGTGCAGCGCGGTCATCAGGTCCAGCACCGCCTGGGGCGGCGTCACCGATCCGGAGGGCCGGCAGTGCACGCATACGCTGCCGCCGGCCGCCACGTGGAACGCCCGGTGCGGACCCGGCGCCGCGCAGCGGGCGCATTCGGTCAAGGCAGGCGCCCAGCCGGCGATCCCCATGGCGCGCAACAGGTACGCGTCCAGCACGAGTTCGCGGGGGCGGGCCCCGTCGGCCACCGCCCGCAGCGCGGCGACCGTGAGCCGGTGCAGCGCGGGCATCGGGGCGCGTTCCTCGCCGGCAAGGCGTTCGGCGGTCTCGAGCACCGCGCAGGCGCAGGTGTAGCGGCCGTAGTCGCTGACGATGTCGGAGGCGAACGCGTCGATGGCCTGCACCTGGGTGACGATGTCGAGGTTGCGGCCCGGATGCAGCTGAACGTCGATGTGCGCGAACGGCTCCAGCCTGGCGCCGAACTTGCTGCGGGTGCGCCGCACCCCCTTGGCCACCGCCCGCACCAACCCGTTGTCGCGGGTGAGAAGTGTCACGATGCGGTCGGCCTCGCCGAGCTTGTGCTGGCGCAGCACCACCGCCCGGTCCCGATACAGCCGCATCGGTTCAGTCTCCCACTGCGGTCCGTCAGATTCCGATCCGCACCGCCGATAAGCTTCTACTTGATGGTCAAAAACGCGCGCTTCCCCACCCTCACTCAACAGCTTTTCCAGCTCGCGAGCGGTTCGGTCACGTCGGTGGAACTGGTGCAGCGCTCACTCGACGCCATCGCGGCCAGCCAACCGACGCTGAACGCGTTCCGCGTGGTGTTCACCGAGCAGGCCCTCGCCGACGCCGCCCGCGCGGACCGCAAACGCGCGGCGGGCCAGGATCTTTCGAAGTATCCGCTGTTGGGCGTTCCGATCGCGGTCAAGGACGACGTCGACGTCGTTGGGGTCCCGACCCGGTTCGGCGCCGACGGCAACGTCCGCCCGGCCACCGGGGACGCCGAGGTGGTGCGGCGGTTGAAGGCGGCAGGCGCGGTCATCGTCGGCAAGACCAACACCTGCGAGCTCGGCCAGTGGCCGTTCACCAGCGGGCCCGCGTTCGGCCACACCCGCAACCCGTGGTCGCGTGAACACACTCCCGGCGGTTCCTCGGGCGGCAGCGCCGCCGCGGTGGCGGCCGGCCTGGTGCCCGCGGCGATCGGGTCCGACGGAGCGGGCAGCGTGCGCATCCCCGCCGCGTGGACCCATCTGGTCGGCATCAAACCGCAGCGGGGCCGCATCTCGACATGGCCGCTGGCGGAGGCGTTCAACGGGATCACGGTCAACGGCGTGCTGGCGCGCACGGTCACCGACGCCGCGCTGGTGCTCGACGCAGCCTCGGGCAACGTCCCCGGTGACCGCCACCAGCCACCGCCGGTCAAGGTCTCCGAATACGTGGCGCAGGCACCCGGACCGCTGCGCATCGCGATGTCGACGAAGTTCCCGTTCACGGTGTTCCGGGCCAAGCTGCATCCCGAGATCGAGGCCGCGATGTCGGTGGTCGCCGCGCAACTCGAGGACCTGGGACACAGCGTGTTCGCCGCCGACCCCGATTACAGCCTCGGAATGTCGTGGAACTTCCTGTCCAGGTCGACGTCGGGGCTGCTGGACTGGGCGGACCGGCTGGGCCCCGGTGTCACCCTCGACAAGCGGACCGGGGCCAACCTGCGCACGGGCCGGCTGCTGTCCGAGCACATCCTGCGTAAGGCCCGCGCCCGCGAGGCCCGCGCGCACCGCCGCATCGGCTACATGTTCAACATCGCCGATGTGGTGCTCGCTCCCACCACCGCGCAGCCGCCGCCGAAGGTGCACGACTTCGACGAGCTCGGC
Organism: Mycobacterium sp. E136; assembly: GCF_001666865.1. Classification (NCBI taxonomy): domain Bacteria; kingdom Bacillati; phylum Actinomycetota; class Actinomycetes; order Mycobacteriales; family Mycobacteriaceae; genus Mycobacterium; species Mycobacterium sp. E136. The sequence continues at coordinate 6,421 of NZ_LZJE01000373.1, read as the reverse complement.
GGGCTGGCCACCGACCGCACGATGATCAAGGCGTGCCCGGTCACATGGCCCTGGAATCTGTTGGGTTGGCCGTCGATCAACGTGCCGGCCGGGTTCACCTCCGACGGGCTGCCGATCGGCGTTCAGCTGATGGGGCCGGCCAACAGCGAGCCGTTGCTGATTTCGCTGGCCGCGGAGCTGGAGGCGATCAACGGGTGGACGGTGCGCCAGCCCGAACCGTGGTGGCTCCCCGAACCCGCACCCGACCCCGAGCCCGCCGCGAAGCAGGAACCGGCCAGGGGCCCCGACCGGCGCGAAGCCGAGGACGTCTCCGACGAGGTCGCGTAGAGTTTTCCGCCATGAGAGCGGCGGGCTGTGCATATGCGATTCCGGTTCTGGCGCTGGTGGCCGGCTTGGCCGGGGCCCCGCAGGCGGCCGCGGATAACAAGCGCCTCAACGACGGCGTGGTGGCCAACGTCTTCACCGTGCAGCGGCAGGCGGGCTGCGCCACCGATATCAAGATCAACCCGAAGCTGCGCCTGGCCGCCGAGTGGCACACCAACGATGTGCTCAACAACCGCGCACTGAACGCCGACATCGGCTCCGACGGGAGCACCACCGCCGACCGGGCGCGCAATGCGGGTTACGCGGGCGCGGTCGCCGAGACGGTGGCGATCAACCCGGCCTTGGCGATCAGCGGCATCGAGTTGATCAACCAGTGGTACCACCGGCCCGACTACTACGCGATCATGTCCGACTGCTCGAACGTCGACATCGGCGTGTGGTCGGCGAACGCGATCGACCGCTCGGTGGTGGTGGCCGTCTACGGCAAGGGCGACGGCGCTCCCCCGGCGCACGGGCCCGGCAGGCCGTTCGGGGAGCCGGGTTCGGGCGCGCAGAGCTGACGCGCTAGAAACCCAAGCGGCCCAGTTGTTTCGGGTCGCGTTGCCAGTTCTTGGCGATCTTGACCCTCAGGTCGAGATAGACCTTGGTGCCCAACAGCTTCTCGATCTGCTGGCGCGCGGCGGTGCCGACCTCGCGCAGCCGGGCGCCGCCCTTGCCGATGACGATGCCCTTCTGGCTCTGCCGTTCGACGTAGAGGATCGCGTGCACGTCGATCAGCTCGCCCTGTTCGGGTGTGCGGCCCTCGCGCGGGGTCACCTCCTCGATGACGACGGCCAGCGAGTGCGGGAGTTCGTCGCGCACACCCTCCAGCGCGGCCTCGCGGATCAGCTCGGCCATCAGGGTCTCCTCCGGCTCGTCGGTGAGCTCCCCGTCGGGGTAAAACGCCGGTCCCGGTGGCAGTTTGGACGCGAGCACGTCGACGAGCTCGTCGAGGTTCTCGGCCGCGGTGGCCGACACCGGCACGATCTCGGCGTCCGGACCGACCAGCTCGCTGACCGCGACCAGTTGCGCCGCGACGCGGTCCTTGGGCACCTTGTCGATCTTGGTGACGATGGCGACCAGTGCGGTCGTGGGGGCGACGGCGCGGATCTGGTCGAGGATCCACCGGTCGCCGGGACCGATCTTCTCGTCGACGGGAATGCACCATCCGATGACGTCGACCTCGGAGTAGGTGTCCTTGACCAGATCATTGAGCCGTTGCCCGAGCAGCGTGCGCGGGCGGTGCAAGCCAGGGGTGTCGACCAGCACGATCTGGAAGTGCTCGCGGTGCACGATCCCGCGGATGGTGTGGCGGGTCGTCTGTGGGCGGTTCGATGTGATCGCGACCTTCGTCCCGACCAGCGCGTTCGTCAGCGTGGACTTACCGGTGTTGGGCCGGCCGACGAAACAGACGAAGCCCGAACGGAATTCGTCGTTCACACCGGGCGCCCGGATCGATCGGTGACGATCACAGCCGCGTCGGCTGACAGTTCGCGCACCGCCGCAACGCCCGCGTCGTCGGATGATCCTCCGACCAACACCGCCGCCTCCAGACCGGCCCCCCCGCTGGACACCGCGGCGGCGACGGCGGCCTGTAAGGCGGTGAGCTCCAACGCCTTCAGCGCCACGGGGCCGGCCGCGTAGGTCCGGCCGTCACGGTCGCGCACGGCGGCGCCGGTGCCCGCCTCGGCCCTGGCCATCGCGCTGCGCGCCAATGTCACCAGTTTCGCGTCCTCGCTGTCGAGGTCAGTCATCGTGTCTCACCGCCTTCGCGCAAGCGCTCATTGTCGTCTCCTTCGGGAGTTTCGGTGCGGCTGACCAGAACGGTGCCGATGCGCACGCGTCCGCGGTGGTCCGGTCCGCCCTCGGCCTGCAGCCGTAACCCGTCCCACGTCACCTCCGCCCCCGGCAACGGGACGCGGCCGAGTTCCAGTGCGACGAGCCCGCCGACGGTGTCCACGTCGAGGTCGTCGTCGAATTCGATGTCGTAGAGCTCGCCGAGATCCTCGATCGGCAGCCGGGCCGAGACGCGATATCGGTTGTCGCCCAATTCTTGTACGGGCACCACTTCGCCGGCGTCGTATTCGTCGACGATCTCGCCGACGATCTCCTCGAGCACGTCTTCGATGGTGACCAAGCCGGCGATCGCACCGTATTCGTCGACCAGCAGGACCATGTGCACGCGGTCGCGCTGCATCTCGCGCAGCAGCTCGTCGAGCGGTTTGGAGTCCGGCACGAACACCGCGCGGCGCATGACGTCGGAGACCTTGGTGCCGCGGCCACCGTCGGTGGAGTAATAGGTCCGCTGCACAAGGTCTTTGAGGTAGACCACGCCGACGACGTCGTCGACGTTCTCCCCGATCACCGGGATCCGGGAGTGCCCGCTGCGCACCGCCAGCGAGGTCGCCTGCCCGGCCGTCTTGTCGTTCTCGATCCACACCATCTCGGTGCGCGGGACCATCACCTCACGCGCCGGGGTGTCGCCGAGTTCGAACACCGACTGGATCATCCGACGCTCGTCGTCGGCTACCACACCGCGCTGCTGGGCCAGGTCGACGACCTCACGTAGTTCGATCTCGGAGGCGAACGGTCCGTTGCGGAAGCCGCGGCCCGGCGTCAGCGCGTTGCCGATCAACACCAGCAGCCGGCTGATCGGTGTCAGCAGCACCGAAAGTGCTTGCAGCGGAAGGGCGGCCAGCAGCGCGATCGTGTAGGCATGCTGCCTGCCGAGGGTCCGGGGTCCGACGCCGATCACGACGAAGCTCACCACCACCATGATCGCGGCGGCGACAAACAGTCCCCACGTGACTCCGAGGTGGCCGTCGAGGTAGGCGGCCAGCAGCACCGTCGGCCCGACTTCGCAGGCGATGCGCAACAGCACGATCAGGTTGATGTAGCGGGGCCGTTCGGCCATCACCCTGGCCAGTCGCACCGCTCCCGGCCGCTCCTCGCGGACGAGCTCCTCGACGCGTGCCATCGACACCGTGCTCAGTGCGGCGTCGATCGCCGCGAACAGCCCGCCGAAGAACACGAGCACGATCGCGAAGATCAGCTGTCCGACGCCGGTCACAGTTCGTCGAAGTATCGAGAGTTGTCGAGAAGCCTGCGTTCCTTCTCGGACTGGCGGTCCTGGTGGTACGCCTCGACCTGGTCGGCCACCCACTCCTCGAGCAGTTGGCGCTGCAGGGTGAACATCTCTTTTTCCTCGGCGGGCTCGGCGTGGTCGTAGCCCAGCAGGTGCAGCACACCGTGCACGGTCAGCAGCGCCAGCTCCTGGCCCAGCGAGTGGCCGGCCGCGGCGGCCTGATCGGCGGCGAACTGCGGGCACAACGCGATGTCACCCAGCATGGCCGGGCCCGGTTCGGGTGCGTCGGGGCGACCGCCCGGCTCCAGCTCGTCCATCGGGAAGCTCATCACGTCGGTGGGCCCCGGCAGGTCCATCCACCGCATGTGCAGGTCGGCCATCGCCGCGGTGTCGAGCAACACCATCGACAGTTCGGCCGCGGGGTTCACCTTCAGCTTGCGGATGACGAACCGGGCGACGCTGATCAACTCCTCCTCGGAGACGTCGATGCCCGACTCGTTGGACACCTCGATGCTCATATCGACCGCTACCGTCGGGGCCGGCCGCCGGAGGCGCGTCGCTGTGCCCGGTTCAGCTGCGTCGGTTCGTCGTGTCGCGCGTACGCGTCGACGATCTCGGACACCAGCCGGTGCCGCACCACATCGGCGCTGGTGAGTTCGGCGAAGTGGATGTCGTCGATGCCGTCGAGGATCCGCATCGCCGCGTGCAGGCCCGAGGCGGCTCCGCCCGGCAGGTCGACCTGTGTGATGTCGCCCGTCACAACGATTTTCGAGTTGAACCCGAGCCGGGTCAAGAACATCTTCATCTGCTCGGCGGTGGTGTTCTGCGCCTCGTCGAGGATGATGAACGCATCGGAGATCGTCCTGCCGCGCATGTAGGCCAGCGGCGCGACCTCGATGACCCCGGCGCTCATCAGCTTCGGGATCAGCTCGGGATCCATCATGTCGTGCAGCGCGTCGTAGAGCGGGCGCAGGTACGGGTCGATCTTCTCGCTGAGCGTGCCGGGCAGGAAGCCGAGCCGCTCACCCGCCTCGACGGCCGGACGCGTCAGGATGATGCGCGACACCTGCTTGGACTGTAAAGCGTTGACCGCCTTGGCCATCGCCAAATACGTCTTGCCGGTGCCGGCGGGACCGATGCCGAACACGATGGTGTGCGCGTCGATCGCGTCGACGTATCGCTTCTGGTTCAGCGTCTTGGGCCGGATGGTCTTGCCGCGCCGCGACAGGATGTCGAGGGTGAGCACCTCGGCGGGTGACTCGTTGCCCGTTCCGGTGAGCATCCCGACGCTGTGGCGCACGACGTCGGGAGTCAGCGACTGGCCGTTGGCCACGATCGCGATCAGCTCGGAGATCACCCGTTCGGCCAGCGCGACGTCTGCGGGTTCCCCGGACAGGGTCAGCGCGTTGCCGCGGGCGTGGATGTCGGCCGCCAGGACGCGCTCGAGTGCGCGCAGATTCTCGTCGGCGGAACCCAGTAGGCCCACGACGAGGTCGGGCGGAACGTTAATGCTGCTGCGTACCGACTCAGAAGACTGATCAGAGCCAGCGGTCGTCTCGCGGGGCGTCAAGAGGGTCCAGTGCCTGCTTTCTGATTCTCACCTGGGCGTTGCTGATGGGTGTTCACAGTTTACCGCTGGTCAGCGACACCACCCAATGGTTGAGGCCGCCGCCGGTCACGACCACCGGTCGGTCAGCACACCCAGCGCGCCGAGCGCGACGGCCGCGGCGGTCGACGTCCGCAGCACCGTGGGCCCCAACCGCACGGCCGCCGCACCGGCGCCGGTCAGCGCGGTGAGCTCGTCGTCGGCGATCCCGCCTTCGGGCCCCACCACCAACGTCACCGCATCGGCCCCGGCCACCGCCACGTCCGTCAGCCGCTGTGTCGCCGATTCGTGCAGCACCAGGACCAGCGCCGACCGGTCATCGAGCCGACCGACCAGTTCGGCCGTCGTCACCGGCCCGCTGACCTCGGGAACCCTGGCCCGCCGCGACTGCCTGGCCGCCGACCGGGCCACCGCGCTCCACCGCCGGATCCCCTTGTCGACCTTGGCCGGCGTCTCCCACCGCGCCACGCAGCGGGCGGCCTGCCACGCCACGAAGCCGTCGGCTCCCGCCTCGGTGGCCAATTCGATAGCGAGTTCCGAGCGGTCCGACTTCGGCAGCGCCTGAACGACGGTGACCGCAGGCGACGGGGCGGGGACAAAGCGCCGCTCGAGGACCCGCGCCGTCAACCTGCCCTTGCCGACCTCGTCGACCTCGCACTGCGCCAGCTCACCGGCGCCGTCGCTGAGCTGGAGCCGCTCACCGGGGCGGATGCGGCGCACGTTGGCGGCGTGGAAGCCCTCATCGCCATCGACGACCGCGACCTCGCCGACCGACGGTATGGCGTCGACGTAGAACAGCGCGGCGGACATGGGTTACCGCGGGCGCGAGCGACGCCGGGCCATCAGCGGCCGCTGAACGTCTCGCGCAGCCGGCTGAACAGCCCGCCCCCGCCCGAGGAGGACGACTGCGCGGAGCGCACCTCGGCGACGTCGCGGCCGCGCTTGTCCTTGAGCTTGCGCAGCAGCTCGATGTCCTCGTTGTCCAGCCGTGACGGCACCACGACGTCGATGTGGGCGTGCAGGTCGCCGCGGACCCCGGAGCGCAGGTGCGGCATGCCGTGCCCGCGCAGGGACACGATGGCGCCCGGCTGCGTGCCCGACGGGATCGTGATCTCCGTCGGCCCGTCGAGGATCGCGTCGACGGTGACGGTGGTGCCCAACGCCGCGTCGACCATCGGCACCGAGATGGTGCAGTGCAGGTCGTCGCCGTCGCGCAGGAAGGTGGGGTGCGGCTGCTCGTGCACCTCGACGTACAGGTCGCCTGCGGGTCCGCCGCCAGGGCCGACCTCGCCCTGCGCGGCCAACCGCACCCGCATCCCGTCGCCGACACCGGCCGGGATCTTCACGCTGATCTCGCGGCGGGCGCG
>NZ_LZJE01000372.1:0-36434 GCF_001666865.1 Mycobacterium sp. E136 | reverse complement strand
CGTCGCGGGTGACGCAGCGGCTTACGTGGGGTGCGGGTGGTTCGAAGCGCACGACCTCCTCGACGGCCGCGGGCAGCAGTGACCGGTCGGCGACCAGGGCTCGCCGCTGATCGGGGTGATCGGAGAGCAGTTTGCCCGCCCAGCCGATCAGCCGGGTGGTGGTCTCGCTGCCCGCGGTCGCGATCACCTGCAGGTAGAGCAGGAGTACTTCGCGGCCCAGCCGCCGCAGCGTCCCGGTCTCGTCGGTGAACTCGGCGTTCAGCAGTTCGGTCATGATGTCGTCGCCGGGATGCCGGGCGCGCCAGTCGATGTAGTCGGCGAACACCTGGCCGGTGGCGATGGGCCCGTCGGGATTGTCGGTCATCTTGCCGCCGCGTTCGGTGCGGATCGTCGACTCGCCGTGCTCGATCACGTGCTCCTGGTCCGCTTCCGGGATCCCCAGCAGCATCCCGATGACCCGCATGGGCATCTGTGCGCCGAGGTCCTTGACGAAGTCGAAGCGGCCCGCGCCGATCAGGGGGTCCAGGCACCGTGCGGTGAATTGCCGGATCTTGGGTTCGAGCGCGTTGACCTTCCTGGGCGTGAAGATCCGCGACAGCAGCTTGCGGTGGATGTTGTGGATCGGTGGATCCTCGAAGATCAGCGTGCCCGGCGGGATGTCGAGGCCGGCCTTGATGATCTCCAGCACGGCCCCACGCGCCGAACTGAATGTCTCGTGGTCGAGCAGTGCGGCGTCGACGTCGTCGTAGCGGCTCAGCGCATAGAAATCGTGTTCGGCGTTGTAGTACAGCGGCGCGTGCTCGCGGATGCGGGCGAACATAGTGGACGTCCGCCTTCTCTGCGTCCTGCTTGGCGTCGCTGTCCCGGCTGTCCCGCACACCTTCGTCAGCGCTCACCGTCATCGCGTTCCGCCTTTCGCCGGACCTCATTCGAAAGCGGTGACGCAGCGCGCCACCGACTCGTGGACAGTCTGTCAGCGGCCGCTCGAGCCGGGGCTGTTTAGACCTTCCGCTTAAAACGACGCGAGGTGGCCTCGGGTGCGCCGAATCCCGGCTACCAATTCGCCACCAAGATCGGCGGCCCGCGGCTTTGTTTCGAAGTCGAGCGGCGGACATTCGGGGCCGGAGTCCCTGGCCGGTCCGTGCGGGCTCATCGCCGCGCGGTCACCGGCGCCGACCTGCCTCGATGATGGGTGCAGCGGTGCCGGCCTGCGCTCGCCGGGACGGCAGGCGACATTTGAGAACCGGCTCGTTCGAGCGGCGCCGGAGGCGTTGATCTTGTCGCGCCATTCACGAGGATTCTTCAGCGGGCAAAGATTTGCACTGAGGCGGCCGCGAACGTCACCAATAGGTCTGTATTGCCGGGCCATTTTCGTGTAACAATCTCCTATCAAACCCTCTCCACGAGGGTTCTCTTTTGGACGGAGGCGATCATTCCCACGTCACCTTTGCGTATCTCTGCGGGTGTCTGCGTACTCGCTACCGGCTTGCTTTTCGGCGCCGGCGGTGCCATCGCCAGTGCCGACCAAACCGGCTCCGGTGCAGGTGGCGGCTCGACGGGGACCAGCCAGAGCTCCGGTACCACGACGGCTGCCGAGTCCTCCGGCACGACCTCTTCGGTGACCACGGGAAGTTCGACCAGCACCCAGCCGAAGCTCGATCGGCGCTTCCGTCTCCGTCTCCCGGACTTCTCCCGGCTTTCGCCGTCGCGGCACCAGGGTGGGTTCACCCGGCCGACGACCATCTTCCGGGGCGGCGTCGACAGGAACGCCAAGACGGACGCCACGACCGAGAAGTCGAAGAAGGACGCCACGACCGAGGAAACGAAGGCCACGGAGACCGTGCCCGGTGATTCCGAGGGCACGCCCGGCGCCGAGCAGCAGGGCGCGGAGGTCGGCGTTCAGACGCTGACCACCGAGGACCAGACCGCCGGCACCCAAGAACTGTCGACCGAAACCGAAACCGGCACCGACGGCGCCGTCTCAACGGTGCCCGCCGGCGGTTCCGGGACCCAAGCCACCTCGAACTCGACCTCGAATTCCGGGATCGGCTCGGCGGCTTCACAGACCGAGACGACGGCCGGCACCGCTCCTGTGGCGTCCGAAGCCAAGAGCACCGACCCGCTGACCAACGCGTTCGTCACAATCAACGGCGCGATGACGACGTGGTCGCAGTCCCTCGCCGGCCTGCAGACGTCGACCACCCCGGTGCGGGACGCCATCACCTCGCTGCAGACCATGCTGACGACGGTGGTGGGTGCGGTCAGCCAGGTTCCTTCGGACTTCTACGCCATGCTCGGTATCCCGGTGTCGTCCAATCCGCCCCAGTCCCTGATCGGAGGGAGCGGCACGCTCGACGCCCGGAAGGTGAACGCACCGACCGGCGGCCCCTTCGTCGCGCCTCACGCCGTCGAAGCGCCGCACGTCGTGGCTCCCGCCGACGGCTCGCTCTTCGGCACCATGGCTCCACGCCCGGCGCCCGGAAAGGTCACCACCTCCGGCACTGTCCAACCGCTGTCGGTCTCCGGAACGGTGCCGCTGGCACCTGCCGCCGCTCCCGCCAGCGCACGGTCGATCTTCGAGCACGTCATCGAGGCGGTTCTCGTTCCGGCATCGCTGACCGCGTTGGCGGCCATCGCGTTGCCGGGCGTCGGCGCCCTTCTCGTCGTCGCCGCAGCGGGTGTCCGGGTCGGCTACCGTCAGGCGAAAGCCGGTCTGGCCCTGCGCGCCTCGGGTATCGCACGGTTCGCCGGATCCGGTCCGTTGGGCGTCGTCCGTTCGGGATCCATGGTCGCGCTACGTCAGCGCGCCCGCGGGCCGCGCACCAAACGTGCGGTGTGTCCGGAAGCCGAGCGCGCAGCGCGCGGCCTCGAACACGTCGCCTAGCCGTCCGGCTACATCCTCGCCTTGGCGTCGGTCAAGGCGGCGTCGATCTCGGTCCACGTGCGCCGCACGATGTCGGCGACCGGCAGCAACTCCTGGATGCGCGACGACACCTGACCGGTGTTGGCCACGCTGGCGTCCAGATCACCGCCGAAGTAGAGCTCGGTGATCTTGCCGAGTAGCCGCGCGCCCGGTTCGTGAGCCGCGACCCGCGACGCCAGCCCGGTCCGCAGGACGCGCATCGTCGGGTTGCCGGGGACATCGAGCAGCACCGTGCCGGCATCGTCTGCGGTCACGATGGCGTCCTTGAAGTTCGCGTGCACGGCGGATTCGATGCTGGCCAGCATCCGGGTGCCCATCTGCACACCCTCGGCACCGAGCACCAGCGCCGCGGCGGCCGACCGGGCGTCGCACATCCCGCCCGCCGCGATGATCGGCAAGTCGACGTTCTCCGCGACCAGAGGCAGCAGCACCATCGTCGACGCGCCGAGGACCGATTTGAACCCACCGCCCTCGACGCCCTCGACCACCAGCGCGTCGACGCCGGCATCGGCGGCCTTGCGCGCACCCTTGAGCGATCCCACGACGTGCACAACGGTCATGCAGGCGTCGTGCAGTCGCGCGGTGAACAACGCCGGGTCGCCCGCCGAGGTGAAGACGTGACTCACTCCGGCGGCCGCGAGGGTGTCGACGATCGACGGGTCGGCCTTCCAGCCCTGGATCATCAGGTTGGCGGCGACCGGCTTGTCGGTGAGGTCCCGCACCCGGTACAGGTCTGCGCGCCCCTCGTCGGTCAGCGTCTCGATCATGCCCAGGCCGCCTGCCTCGGAGACCGCGGCGGCGAGTTCGGCGCGCGCAATGTAGGTCATCGGCGCCTGCACGACGGGGAAGTCGACGCCGAGCAGTTCCTGGATTCGATTCGCCACGAGGTCATTCTGCGGGCAGGCGTACATGCGGTGAAATCACCCCTGGCCACATTTACATTGAGTGCTCTATCATTTGTCCCACCGAGCCCCTGTGGCAGCGCAGCCCGAGAGGACGCCGATGGCCAAACCGCCCCTGTCGATGAAGCCGACCGGATGGTTCCAGGTCGCGTGGTCGGCGGAGCTTGCGCCCGGTGATGTTCGGCGGATGAAGTACTTCGACCGCGAAATGATCGCGTGGCGAACGACATCCGGCCAAGCGGTGGTGATGGATGCCTACTGCGAGCACCTCGGCGCCCATCTGGGTTACGGCGGGCACGTGGAGGGCGAGGTCATCGAGTGCCCATTCCACGGCTGGCAGTGGAACGCCGAGGGCCGCAACGTCTGCATCCCGTACCAGGACCGCCCGAACCGCGGTCGTCGCATCCGTAGTTACCCCGTCACCGAGCGCAACGACTCCATCTACATCTGGCATGACGTCGAGGGACGCGCGCCCTATTTCGACGCGCCCGACATCTTCGGCGATTTCGGTGACTCCCGCACCGCTGCCGACTATTACCCGCCGATGACCCTCTTCCGCGAGGGGCTCGAGATGCATCCCCAGTACGTCCTGGAGAACGGCGTCGACTTCGCGCACTTCAAGTTCGTGCACAAGACGCCGATCGTTCCGGTGTTCACGCGCCACGACTTCGCCGAGCCGTGGTCCTATGTCGACTTCACGATCACATTCGAAGGTGACGAGAACCAGTCGATCGACGACGTGCAGAGCGGTGTGGAGGCCATCAACGGTGGGCTCGGCATCGCGGTGACGAAGAGTTGGGGCATGGTGGACAACCGGACGATCTCGGCGATCACGCCGGTGGACGACCGCACGTCCGATGTCCGCTTCATGGTCTACATCGGGCGGACCCCCGGACGTGACGACCAACGGGCCGAGGCCAAGGCCACCGAATTCGGTGCCGAGGTCATCCGCCAGTTCGCTCAGGACGTGCACATCTGGGCACACCAGCGGTATTCCGACCCGCCCGCACTGGCCACCGCCGAGTACGAGGGCTTCACCGCCTTGCGCAAGTGGGCCACTCAGTTCTATCCCGACGGCCGCGGCGGCAGTGCCGCTGACCTCGAATCCTCCCGCGCCACAACGTCCTCCGAGAAAGGCCCGACCCGATGATCGCAGAGCCTGCCCGCCCGACACGTGTGTTCCAGGTTGCCACGGGCAATCTCGGAACCGAGATGGTCAAGCGGATCGGCGAGCATCCGGATCTCGAGCTCGTCGGATTGCATTGCTACACACCAGAGAAGGTAGGCCGCGACGCCGGCGAGATCGTGGGCATCGGCCCGATCGGGGTGACGGCCACCGGCACGGTCGAGGAGATCATCGCCGCCAAACCCGATGTGCTGACGTTTCACGGCGTGTTCCCCGACGAGGACCTCTACGTCAAGGTTCTCGAGGCGGGCATCAACATCGTCACCACCGCGGACTGGATCACCGGATGGCACCGCGACACCAACCACCCGCATCCCTCGGGAAAGCCCGTTTCGCAACTTCTCGAAGAGGCCTGCCGCAAGGGCAATTCGACGTTCTACGGGACCGGCATGAACCCCGGCCTCAACCAGATCCTCGGCGTCGTGTGTTCGGCCGATGTCGCCGAGATCGAAAACGTCACCACGATCGAGTCGGTCGACGTGTCGTGTCATCACTCGAAGGACACCTGGATCGAGGTCGGTTACGGCCAGCCCGTGGACGACCCCGCGATCCCCGGCAAGCTGGAGAAGTACACCCGGGTGTTCGCCGACAGCGTGCTGCTGATGGCCGATTGCTTCGACCTCGAACTCGACGAGGTCAAGTTCAGTTACGAATTGGGCGCCTGCACAAAGGATGTGGATCTCGGCTGGTACCAGTTGCCGAAGGGCTCGCTGGGCGGCAACTACATCAAGTATCAGGGCATGGTCGACGGCGTACCGCGGGTGGAGACGCATCTGGAATGGCAGATGACGCCGCACACCGATCCGCACTGGGACATCAAGGGCTGCTACATCACCCAGATCAAGGGTGATCCGTGTGTGTACAACAAGCACATGATCTTCCCGAAGCCCGGCGTGGACCTGTCCAATCCTGAGGCCTTCGCATCCATCGGCATGACGGTGACGGGAATGCCTGCGCTGCAAGCCATCCGGTCGGTGGTGGCCGCGCCGCCGGGCTTGATCACCAGTGCCGACCTGCCGCTGCGCGGGTTCGCCGGTCGGTTCAAGAGGTAGGGCCGTGCCGCAGGCCGCCAACGTCGCGCCGCGTCGCCCGCCCAACGGCAAGCAGGTCCGCGCGGATCGGACCCGCGCGATGGTCATCGGGGAGACGGTGCGCTGTGTCCTCGAGGAGGGCTTCGCGGCGGCGAGCGCCAAGCACATCACCGAACGTGCGGGTGTGACGTGGGGGGTCATCCAGTACCACTTCGGGGATCGCGACGGGCTGTTGATGGCCGTCGTCGACGAGGGTTTCGACCAGCTGGTGGCGTGCCTGCACGGCGTCCAGTCGGCATCGGGAAACTACCACGGTCGCGCGCGCACCGAGCTGGTGATCAACGCCGTCGCCGACGCCTTCCTGAGCCCGACATCCATTGCGGCGCTTGAGATCCTGATCGCAACCCGGACGGGTCGCGCGGACGCGCAGCAACGTCACCTTGCGGAGTTGTTCTCCACGCTGACCCGGCTCGGCCGGTTCGTCGCCGAGGGTCTCGATCGCAAACACGCCGACGCGGTCGGCAACCTGATCTGGACCACGCTGATGGGTGCGATGGTGGCCCGGATGGCGGTCGAGGAACCGATCGACGTCGGCCGTGAGCTACGGGCGTTGACCGACGTCGTCACGGCGTACGTCGAACTTCAGCTGCAAGCCGCCGGGTAGCTCACCGCGGCCGGACGACGATCACCGGCGACGTGGCGGCCTGAGCCACCTTCGATGCGACCGAGCCCAGAACCAGGCTGGAGAAACCGCCCCGGCCCCGGCTGCCCACCACGACCAGCTGAGCGTCCTTCGACGCTTCGACGAGCCGGGTGGCCGGGTCGTCGCTGACGATGCGGCGCTGCACCTGCACGTCCGGATACCGTTCCTGCCAACCCGCAAGGCGCTCGGCGAGGATTCGGTGCCCGCCTTCCTCGTAGCGTTCCCAGTCGCTACCGATCGAGGGGAACGACGCGTCGCTCCACGCGTGCAGGGCGACGAGCGGCACGCCTCGCCTCGAGGCCTCGTCGAACGCCAGCGCGGTGGCCTCTTCGGAGGTCGGCGATCCGTCGACACCGACCAGCACAGGGGCGGTGGCGTCGACGGCGGGAGCCTCGTCGGTGCGCACGATCGCGATCGGCCCGCGTCCGTGATGCAGGAGGCCACTGCTGACCGAACCGAGGAAGGCCCGGCCGAGGACACCGAGGCCGCGGCAACCGGACACCGTCATGTATGCGTCGCGCGATGCGGTGACGAGCGCCGAGGGCGCCGCGGCGTTCACGATCTCGGTCTCGATGGCCGGCAGCTTGTCGCCCGCGGCGGCCTGTACCGTCTTCTGCGCCTGGGCGATGATGTCGCGGCCGTTCGATTCCATCGAATCGATGTAGCTGGCTTCGAGATACGCCACCGGCCAGGTCACCACGACGGGCGGGATCGCATGGAGCAGCCGGATCGGCTGGTCTCGCAGGACGGCTTCGTGGGTTGCCCACCGGATGGCCGCCTCCGAGTCCGGTGATCCGTCGACACCAACAAGAATTCCGCTCGGACCGGCGGCCATGGTCTTCTCCCTTCGCGACACGCGCTTACGGATCCGACGCTAATCCGCGAACCGCGGCGCGGACAGGGCCTTTGGTCCCTGTTCTCCTACGCAGCGTGCGGGGAGTCAGGCTCTAGCCAACTCCGCGTACCGGGTCACATGGAAGTCGGTTGTGCCGAACTCGTACTGCAGCGCGGTCAGCCGCTTGAAGTAGTGGCCGATCGCGAGCTCCTCGGTCATTCCCATGCCGCCGTGCAGCTGTACCGACTGTTGCCCGATGAAGCGCGCGGCCCGGCCCACGGTGGCCTTGGCCGCCGATACCGCGCGTGCCCGCACATCGGGTTCGGCCTCGAGATTGAGCACCGCCAGGTATGCGGCGGACACCGCCTGCTCGAGTTCCATGTACATGTCGACCATGCGGTGCTGTAGCGCCTGAAAAGTTCCGATCGGCTGGCCGAACTGATGCCGCTGTTTGGCGTACTCGACGGTGTCGGCCACGACCTTTCGCATGCAGCCGACCGCTTCCGCGCACACCGCCGCCGCACCTTCGTCACGGGCCTGCTCGAGCGACGGCCACGCCGCATCCTCCTCGCCGAGGAGCGCGTCGGCCGGAAGCCGGAGACCATCGAAGGTCAGATCCGATGCCCGGCGGTCGTCGACGGTGCGGTAGTTATGAGCCGTAACGGCGTCGCCGGCCGAGCCCAGATCGACGATGAACAGCGAGATCCCGTTGGTGGTGCGGGCGCTGACCAGAAGGTGGGTGGCCAGGGGCGCGCTCGCGACGACGATCTTGGATCCGCGAAGGACCCACCCGTCACCGTCGCGTTCGGCGCTCGTCGTCACGTCCGCCCAATTGTGGCCGGAAGCCTCTTCGGACGCCGCGAGCGCGACGATCGCCGACCCTTCCACGATCTGCTCCAACAGAGCCGACGCCGCCTCACCGCCTGCGCGGTGCAACAGGCCGCCCGACACGACCACGGTGTCGACATACGGTTCGACGACCAACGCCTGCCCCAGCGCCTCGGCGATGACCATCACCTCGACCGGCCCGCCGCCGATTCCGCCGATCTCCTCCGGCAGCGCGGCGCCGAGGATCCCTAGCTCGTTGGCGAAGCCTGACCAGATGTCGGGCTGCCATCCGGCACCCGACTTGGCCGCCGCGCGGCTCGACTCGAGGTCGTAGCGGCTCGCCAGGAACTTGTTCAGGCCGTCGCGCAGCAGTTCTTGTTCCTTGCTCAGATTGAAGTCCATATCCAACCCCTCAGAGTCCCAGCGCGGCTTTGGCCAGGATGTTGCGCTGAATCTCGTTGCTGCCGGCGTAGATCGAGCCGGCCCGGTCGTTGAAGTAGCGCAACGGTGCGACGGCTTGCCAGGGCTCACCGCTGAGATAGCCGTCCGAGGGCGGCTCGAACTCCGCGATCGGGCCGCCGGGGCAGGTGGCGTGCGGCTGGTACACCCGGCCCCGCGGGCCGGCCGCTTCCATCGCGAGTTCGGTGATGGCCTGGCTCAATTCGGTCGCCAGCACCTTGAGCATCGACGAGGCCGCGCCGGGGTTCTTACCCTCGGCCACCGTCGCCAGCACCCGGTACTCGAGGATCTCGAGCACCTCGGTGCGGATCCGGGCGTCGGCGAGCTTGCGGGCGAAGGCCGGGTCGTCGATCAGTCGGCCCCCGCCGGGTCCGGGTTGGCTCGCCGCGACCGTCGCGATCTCCTGCGCCATCACCTGTAGTCCCGGCGACGACGCACCGCCGCCGCGCTCGAACTCCAGCAGGTACTTCGCGACCGTCCACCCGTCGTCGATCTTTCCCAGGACGTTCGACTTGGGCACCCGCACCTCGTCGAAGAAGACCTGGTTTTGAACCTCTTCTCCGGATGTCATCACCAGCGGCCGAATCTCGATCCCGGGGGAGGACATGTCGATGAGCACGAACGTGATTCCCTGCTGCTTCTTCTGCGTTCTCGACGTGCGCACCAGTGCGAACATCCAGTTGGCTTCGCGGGCGTGCGTCGTCCAGATCTTGCTACCCGTGCAGACCAGGTCGTCCCCGTCGTCGACGGCCGCCATCGACAGCGCCGCCAGATCGGACCCTGCCTCGGGTTCGGAGTAACCCTGACAGAAGAAGACCTCGCCGGTGAGGATGCGCGGTAGGAAGAAGTCCTTCTGTGCATCGGTGCCGAATTTGATCAGGGCATGGGCGACCATGCGGATGCCCATCGGCGACAGCGACGGCGCACCGGCGAGCGTGGATTCCCGGCTGAAGATGTAGTGCTGGGTCAGGCTCCACTCGCAGCCGCCGTGCTCGACCGGCCAGGCCGGCGCGGCCCAACCCCGTTCGTGCAGGATCCGCTGCCATTCCATGCTCGCGTCGTGATCGGCGTACACGCTGGTCATGAGGCGTCCGGCGCGGCGCAGCTCCGGCGTCAGCTTCTCGTCGAGGAAGCTGCGCACCTCGTCACGAAACGCCGCGTCGGCGGGCGACCATTTGAGGTCCATCGTCGATCCCCTGTCTCTTGACGATCTACACAGTAAACCTAGTTCACTATGTGCCCGTGTGGGGGCGCTCAAGTGAACGGCCGCTCCGCGCGGAAATTGTGGAACGGGCAGGCTGCGGCGACGGCATAATTGAATTCGTGGAGCGACGACGAGATGGTCAGGTTCCCAAATCGCCGACGGCTGTTCTCGAAGAGCTGCCGGCCGTCGTGGTGCTCGACCGCCTGCCGGTACCGGTATTGGCGATCGCGGAAGACGGTTCGATCGTGTTCGCCAATGAGGCATTCGCCGCCATGGTGGGTTACACCGCCGATGCCGTCAGCGAGTTGCAGTTCCACCAGATCTTCCACACCCTGCCCGCCGACGAGTCCGCGGTCTCGGTGATGCGCGCGCACGAGGAACTCGTCGTCGAACTCCTGCACAGGGACGGCTCGATCGTGCGGGCCCGGATGAGCAAATCGGCCTTACGCCGCGGCAGTGATCCGGTCGCCCTCGCCACTTTCCAGGATCTGACCGAGCAGCTCTGGGTGGACGAACTCTAGGCGTCGCCCGGATCGGGTGCCGACCGGCGCAATGCCTCTCGCGCCAGGTACTGCTGGAAATAGCTCAGCGACTCCTCGGTCGCGATGGCCGGCAGCAGGACCTCCCATATCCGGCCGAGGCGTTCCAACACGTCGGTGCCGGACGAGGCTGAGCTGGAAAGCAGTTCGGCCCCCGTCATCGCTCCGACAACCGTTTCGGCGACCGCGATGGGATTGAGGTCGGGGCGTACATCGCCCTCCTCGATCGCCGCCGTCACGGTCGTCGCTATCTCGTCGAGCCAGCGGCCGAATATGCGGCTGGTCGCCTCGCTGAATTCGCCGAACGTCCGACGCAGCTGGGTGGCGCTCCTGGCGGTGCTGTCGGTGGAGAGTAGGTCGGCGACGACGAAACAGCCGTGGATGACCCGTTCGAGTGCGGGCGCCGAGGATTGACTGATCTTCTCGAAGGTCTCGAACAGGGTGGCGCTGCCCTCGTCGATGATCGCGGCGGCGAGCGCCTCTTTGGAGTCGAAGTGGTAATACAGCGCGCCCTTGGTCATCTCGGCGCGTTCGATGATGTCGCCGAGGCTGGTCGCGGGATAACCGATCTCGTTGAACAACTCCACCGCGGCGTCGATGATTCGTCGCCGCGTCGCTTCAGATCGTGCTTGGCGCACCATGGCCGGTACCTCCGGATGCTGCGACGGCCTCGACCGGGTGGAGTTGGCCTGGTCGCAGGATCATAGATCAATCCAAGGGAGTTGCAGTTTTGATGGCGACGCCCGTGCGCCGCTTGACGAACTCGGCGAGGTACGCGATGCGGTCCGCGGTCGTCAGGCCGGGTAGAAGCAGCATCCAGGCGGACTGCAGGTCGCGCAGGAAGCGCTCGGGGTCGTCGAGATCGCTGGTCTGCCGCAGGCCCATGTACATCGACACCAGCAGGCGGGCGATCGCCTCGGCGTCGTCGTGATCGCGGATGTCGCCCTCGGTGACCGCCCTGCTGATGACCCTCGCGTAACCCTCGACCCACCTGGTGAGCGTCACCGGTTGAAGGCCGTCGGTACGACCGATGGACTCCAGCAGGTTCAGTCCCGCCCTGGCCACTTCGCTTCCGATGTCGTCGACCGCGATTCGGAACGACAGATCGATCAGCGTCTCCAAGCCGGACAGCCTGCGCGCCAGCACCTCATCGACCGATGAGCGCGCTTCCTCCATACGAAGTTCCACGATCGCGGACGCCAACGCGTGCTTGGAGCGGAAGTGAAAGTACATCGCCCCCTTGGTCACCGCCGCGTCGGCGAGGATGTCGTCGAGGTTCACCCGGCTGTACGAGCTGCGGGCGAACAGACGCGACGCCGCACGCAGGATCTGCAGTCGCGTTGAGTCCGACCGCCGGTCGACGTGCTCGGACGATGGGGGAACGCTGTTCAGCGGAAGCCTCGTTTGCCTGGAGTTGTCCTACCCTGCGATTGTTCCATCCGTTACCCCGGTTCGACGAATACCGTGCAGTTAGCTGAGCGTGTCAACGCGGTCGGCTGACCGTTTTACTGGAGCGCGTGGTTCCTCCGCAATTCTTTCGGCTGACATCGCTGAAATTCCGCACTTCGGATTGTTGTGTCCGACACGTCAAACTTTAAGTCATAGTTAGGCCCCCGTAACATCCAAAAAGTATGTAAAGTACGCGACGTGATGACTTTCGGTTCGTGGCTAAATCTGTCGCCACTCGCCGGTCTCACTGCGCCCCAGGCCCCCCGCCGCCACCGCAGCCGCGTCTGCGCAAGCTTGCTGGAGTTGCTACCCATCGCGTTGCCATTGCCCGTACAGGCAAACCCCTCGCTCTTGTCTTCGGGCAATGGCAGCTTTCCGCGGGCCGCTGAATCGTTGCGTTATAACGAGGATTGCGCGGCTTCATAACCCCGTACTGCACGTCGAAGCGACCTTGGAGAAGTTAACGGTGGAGTGGGACGACGAAGTCGACGTGGTATGTGCCGGCGCCGGTGCGGCCGGCCTGGCGCATGCGATCGCGCTCGGAGATCTCGGCGGCGAGGTGTTCCTCGCCGACTGGGGCATCGCGGAGTCAAATTGGCTCGGAACGGATTCGGCCGATCCGTGCACCCGGCGTTTCTTCGCCGAGATGACCTCTGATCTGGGTTCACCGCGTCGGCAGTCGCACGATCTCGGCGTGCCGATCCGAACCGTGCCCGCGCACCGGCCCGCCGAGACCGGCCGCACCGTCGCGCCGTTCGTCGGAGCGCGTCTGCGCGAATGGGCGGCGCAGTGCCTGGCGACGCCGTTCGGCTACCTCTCGACGCGGCTGCCGGATTGGAGCGCGACGACGGTACAGGCGTCGGACGGCGAAATCCTGGAGGTTCTCGAGATCGGGGCGGTGAGCGCCGATTCCGCCGACCTCGCCGGCTCAGTGTTCGACTTGCTCAGCGAGGGCGTCGCCACCCGCGGCATGGAGGTGCGCGCCGATCACGCGCTGCAGCGCCTGGTGTTCGAGGAAGGCGTCGCGGTGGGCGCGGTGTTCGTGACACCCGCCGGTCCGGTGGCGGTCCGGGCCCGGCACGGCGTCACGGTGACGAGCGGGGCCGCCCAGCTTCCGCACTCGGATCGGCGCGCGGAGTCAGGTGACATCCTGCGGGTGTGCCTGGTCGGGCAGCGCGCCAGCCGGTTCGGCAGGGTGGAGGTGCTCACCTCTGAACCGCTCGCGCTGTCGGGCTCGACGTGCCATGCGCGTGGCCGCCGCTTACACACCAACCTCCGCGAGACCTACCGTCATTCAGGCTCGTGGCGTTGCGGCAAACTGCACGGGTATCCGTCCCTGGGCGAATAGCGCCTGCATCTCCGCGCCCGGCACCGGGCGCGACAACAGGAACCCCTGGGCGCGATGGCATCCGTGCTCGAGCAGGGTGCGGGCGGCGCGCTCGGTTTCGACGCCCTCGGCGACGAGTTGCAAACCGAATGCCTCGGCGAGCGCGATGATGGCGCGCACGATGGCGAGGTCGCCGGGGTCCACGCCCAACTCCCTGACGAAACCCTTGTCGATCTTCAGCGTGTCGACGGGTAGCGACTTCAGGTGCGACAGCACGCTGTAGCCGGTACCGAAATCGTCGATGGCGACTTGTACGCCGACCTGCTTGAGGCCCGCCAGCGTCTTGCGGGTGGTTTCGATGTCCTGCACCACCACGCTCTCGGTGATCTCCAGGCACACCGACCCGCCGTCGAGTCCGAACTCCTCGATCGTTTCCGCGACCGACTCCACGAAGCCGTCGCTGACCAGTTGCACCGGCGAGACGTTGATCCGCAGGACCGCGTCGCGGCCGACACCGTGCGCGCGCCACTGCGCGAACTCGCGGCACGCCGTGCGCATCACCCACCGTCCCAATTCGCCCGCCAGGTTGATGGATTCGGCCACTCCGATGAACGAACCGGGCGCGAGCAGCCCGCGGGTCGGATGCTCCCAGCGGACCAGCGCCTCCGCGGCGAGGATCTCGCCGGTATGCATGTTGACTTCGGGCTGGTAGTGCAGGAGAAGTGCACCCGCTTCGATGACACCGTGCAGGTGCAGCTCGATGTCGTTGCGGAAGTCGGAGTCCAGCGACATCTGGTCGGTGAAGACGGCGACCTCGTTGCCGCCGGAGGCCTTGGCCGTCAACACCGCCTGGTCGGCGCGCCGCAGCAGGTCCGACGTGTTGTCGCGGCCCGGATCACCCAGTGCCACCCCGATGCTGACGGTGCGGGTGAGCTTCTCGCCGTCGACGGGCACCCGCTCGTTCAGCGACGACTGCAGCCGATACGCCAGGGCCTCGGCGGCCTCGACGTCCGTCGGCCCCGGTGGCACCACCACGAACTCGTCGCCCCCGAGTCGTGCCAGGAAGGTGCCGTTGTCGGCGCACTGGCGCAGCCGCTCGGCCAGAACGCGGATGAACCAGTCACCCGCGGTGTGGCCGAGGTAGTCGTTGATGGCCTTGAGCCGGTCCAGATCGAAGAACAACACCGAGACCGGTCCCGGTTGTCCGTCCCGCAGACGCTCGTCGAGGTGGGCCAGCAACGCCCGCCGGTTGCACAGACCTGTCAGGTCGTCGTGTTCGGCCAGGTAGCGGAGCCGGTCCTCGGCCTCGACCCGGGCTTGAACCTGGGCGAACAGTGAGGCGATCGCCTTGAGGGCGTTGAGTTCCTCCGGCGTCCAGTCGCGGTCGCCGAACTTGACGAACCCGAGCACCCCGGAGGTGACGTCGCCCGAGAGCATCGGCACACAAGCCATCGAGGTGGACGGCACCTGCCTGCCCTCGGCGATGGTCTGCTGGTACTCCTCGGTCGAGGGTTCCGGGCGGAACACGATCGGTTCCTTCTGATGCTCGCACCGCGCGAACACCGGATCCGCGTCGGCGAAGTACACGACCGCCAACGGGTCCGGATCGGGGATGCCCGGCCGCATCGGCCACTCCGCGACCAGCACCGAGGCGCGAATCCGGTGGTCGTTGTGGCGCAGGAAGCTGACGTCCACGCCGAAGTACGCGACGAGATCGGCCAGAACCTGCCGGCTCACCTCGACCGACGTGGCCGCGTTCACGCCCATCAGCCGCGTGGCGACCGAGGTGACGAGATTCTCGAGGCTGCTGGGCACTAACCCTCCCTTGCACCGTCGGTGTTGCGATGACGGTGGTGATTGCGGCGCCGACTTCGGACCGACGCGCGGGGTGCGTAGGTGAACCTGAGGATCAGCGCCTGCGACTCCGCCGGACCGGTGCCTGCGAGTTGCTGAAAATCATATTGCAGCTTGCCGAGGTCGTCGGCGAAAGAGGGGGAGACCAGCCGTCGGTCCTGCGCATCGAGCGCGTACAGGAACGGCGGTGAAACCGGTTGGACGGCAAGGCCGTGCTGCTGGGCCCGGATCCACACCGACTCGACGGCCGCCCCGGCGCGCGCGTAGTCGACGAGCCGGCGCCCTGGCACCGAGACGACCGCCAGGCCCGCGCAGCCGCGGATCCGTCGCGCCGTGTCGTCGCCGAGAGCCTGTCCGCCGTCCCATGCCCTCAGGTGGTCCATCACCTCCGCGCGGCACAACACGTCGAGCATCACCAGATCCGCGGGGGCGAGTTCGAGGGTGCGCACGTCGATGCCGGAATCCAGCGATGGCGCATCGGGCCACCGCAGCTCGTCGAACATCTCGGCGTGCAGGCGCGGGGTCAGGTACCGGATCCGGTCGGCGGCGGCGAGTATCGCGGCGGCCGACTCGAGGTCGTCCCGGTCGGTCATGATGCGCAGGCGGGCACCTTCGGCAGCCGCTGCGGCGTCCAGGTTTTTGATGGTGTCGTCGGGAATCGTCGCCGCGCTGCCGAGACGACGGTTGGTCTCGCGCGCCAGCATGGCTTCGTACAGCGACGCGAGATCGGGATCGTCACCCGGTGTGAGCTGAACCGTCGCGGTCAACGGCGAGGCCTCGTCGCCGGCGCAGTAGTCGACCCGCGTGCTCATGTGATGTGCGGCGGCGGCCACGCGCGCGTTGAAGGCGGCCGCCCCGACGGCGACGGCACTGCCCCGCAGCCCGACGTCCATCGTCGTGGTCGATTCCGGGTCCAGCCGGACGGTCGCCGATCCGGGGGCCACCTCGATCCGCCACGGTTGGGCGTTGCCACCGGACGGCGCGCGTTGAGCGGCGGCCGCGATGGCGTCCGTCGCTTCCCCCGGTGCCGTGTCCATCGGCGGGTCGCCGACCGGATGTTCGCCAACCGCCGCGACCGGGGTCGTGAGGCGCTCGAAGACCTCGCCGACGTCCAGCCGCGCCCGCCCCGACGGCAGCCGCTCGCCGAGCCCGATCCGCCGGACCGCCTCGGCGACGACACTCGCGTTCAGCGCCACCTCGGACGTCAGCTGCGGCCACGTCGACAAGGTCTGCCCCACTTCGATCAGCGACGCCGCCATGCGGGCGGAGACCTGGCTGGCGTCGACCAGGCGCAGCGAATACGGCAGCTTGTCGGCGCTGCTGAGGTTCGCCAGCCCCGCGGCGTCGAGGTCGCCGACCAGACCGTGCAGGATCGGGCGCCCCGGCTCGAGATCGAACCGCTCCACATCGAGCAGCGCGCGGTCACTGGTCGCCATGAGCACGGGGACGCCGTGTTGGCGTGCAACCTCGCGCACCAGCAGCTTGGCGTCCAGGGAGTCGCATTCTTCGATGACGACGTCCAGGCCGTCGACGAAGTCGTGCACGGTCTGCTCCGTGACGCCCGAGACATCGACCTGCACGGGTAGATACGGGTCGAGCTCGGCGATTCTCCTGGCGCACACGATCGCCTTGTTCACTCCGATGTCGAGCACCGTGGCGGGCACTCGGTTCAGGTTCGTCAGATCCATGTCATCGAAGTCGCTCAGCCGCAGGCCTCCGCACAGTCCCTGGGCCGCGAGTGTGTAGGCGATGGTGTGCCCGACGCTCAACCCGACGACGCCGACCTTCAAACCGTTCAGCCTTTTCAGCTCGGCAGGGGTGATGAGGTTCCGGTTGCGATCGAGCCGCACGCGACGAAAGCCCTTGGGCCCGAGGATGCTGACCGCGGTCCGCCGCCATGGGAAGTAAGCCCAGCGAATCGGCTCAGCCAGAACGTCTTCCGGCGGTGATGGTCGGATCTCGCGCAGCACCTGTTGCTGTTGTACTGCGGTGTCGGTGAATACGATGCCCGGTTCTGAATGCAGTTCGGCGAGGAGGGGGTCGTCGTCGGCCAGAACTATTGCATTGCACCAATTCGAATCGCCGTTTCCCGGTATCACCGCTCCGTCCCGGTCGCGGCTGATATCCCAGCCGCATTCCCGACGCGCGGCGCAAGCCTTTGTTGTTCAGCGAAGTACAGCGAAAGCTGTTTCGGATCGGCGTGTTTGGCGAATGTCGCACGATCCCACCACGCCAGGCGCGTTTCATAACGTTCGTCGGGGTAGGGCGTCGGCGGAATCTTCATCGCCAGAATTCCGCCGGATGAAAGCCAGCGCTTGAGAACGTAGGACGCCGCAGTCGCGACGATGAATTGAATGTCGAGAAGCCCCATCGCGTGCAGCGGGGTCCTGGAGATCGCGTAGGTGAGCTGGCGGTTGCGATCGGGATCGTCGGTCACCCATGCGGTTTTCATCTCCACGACGCCGAATGGTAGACGGTCGCTGATCATCTTCCGCACCGCGTCGAAACCCGGTTGACCGCTCCACTCCTGCAGGGCATGGGCCTCGTCGGGGGACTGGTAGGGGCCCTTCGCGCGCAGGCCGCCGACCACCTTGCCCGACCGGTCGACGCAGGCCGCGAACAAGATGGTGTCCGCGCCGGAATGCAACGCCTCCATGTCGAGCGCTTTCGCCACACCGTGCTTGGTGTAACTGCGCGTGGCCCCGGCGACGAAGTCTCGCCACAACTCGGGTTCGACTGCGGGGTGCGCAAATGTGATCGTGCAGTCCGTCTCGGGATCCCAGAAACTTGGAGTCTCCCGCAAACTGGCGGCGACTTCGGGGGTGGGTTGGAAATGGGCAACGGTCATGGTCGTCCGTTCATCGGGCAGTTTCCACCGGTCTGGTCGCTGCTGATCACATGTGGGATTTCCCACATCCATCTGAGTATCTCGCCGAGAGCTGTTTTATTACCAGGAAGCGCGGTGATCTTGTTGTGAAAAGGTCTGTTGTCGAAGCGAAAAGATACGCCCGAGAACTGCTCGCCCGGTTGCCAGCTAATTGGCGAACCGCGCATTGGCGGACCGCTCCGGAATGGAATACACGTCAGCGGATTCGGTGCCGAAGTGCGGTTTCACATGCGCCGCCGACCGCCGAGTGACACCCTTTAGGGGTGGACGGGGAGTATCCCAGTCTGGGCGCCGGAGACCTACCCGTGAGGGATATGGGCAGGTTGCTGCTGCGCTGCGTGGACCGTCCGGGGCTGGTGGCGGCCGTCAGCGCGTTCCTCGCCGAAGCCGGCGCGAACATCGTCTCGCTCGATCAGCATGCGACCGAACAGTCGGGCGGCACGTTCATGCAGCGCACCATCTTTCACCTGCCCGGCTTGACCGCCGCGCGCGACTCGCTCGAGAGTGAGTTCGCTGAGCGAGTGGCAGTACCTTTCGGTATGGATTTTCGGCTCACCGAGGCCGCGAAGCCCAAACGCGTGGCGATCATGGCGTCGAAGGAAGATCACTGCCTTCTCGACCTGCTGTGGCGCAACCGCCGCGGTGAGCTCGACATGTCGGTGGCCATGGTGATCGCGAACCATCCCGACCTCGCGGATCAGGTCCGGCCGTTCTCCGTTCCGTTCATTCACGTACCGGCCAGTAGGGATATCCGCGACGAGGCCGAGCGGCGCCAGCTCGAGTTGCTGAGGGGCAACGTCGACCTCGTCGTGCTCGCACGCTACATGCAGATCCTCACGCCGCGGTTCATCGAGGAGCTGGGATGCCCGTTGATCAACATCCACCATTCGTTCGTGCCGGCTTTCATCGGCGCGGCACCGTACCGACGGGCCAAGGAGCGCGGCGTCAAGCTGGTCGGCGCGACGGCGCACTACGTGACCGACGACCTCGACGAGGGCCCGATCATCGAACAGGATGTCGTGCGGGTGGACCATCGGCACAGCGTGGAGGATCTGATCCGCCTCGGATCGGATGTGGAACGCGTTGTTCTGTCCCGAGCGGTGCTGTGGCACTGTGAGGATCGCATCATCCGATTCGGCAATCAGACCGTCGTCTTTTAGCCGGGTCCCGCAGCCGGTACGAAGGAGAAGTAGTGAAGAAGTTCAGCGACCTCGACGAGTTCATCGCGGCCGAGGGCGACCAGCTCGGTCCCACGGAATGGCTCGAAGTCACCCAGGACCGCGTCAACCTGTTCGCCGACGCGACCGAGGATCATCAGTGGATCCACGTCGATCCGGAGAAGGCCGCGAACGGGCCGTTCGGCGGGACCATCGCTCACGGCCTGTTGACGCTGTCGCTGCTTCCGCACTTCTCGCATCAGCTCTACACCGTCGGCAACGTGACGATGGCGATCAACTACGGCTACAACAAGGTTCGTTTCATCACGCCGGTGAAGGTCGGTGCCAAGATCCGCGCGAGGGGCGAACTGACCAAGATCGACCAGCTCGACGGCGCCGTGCAGTCGACAATGACCACGACCATCGAGATCGAGGGCTCGGAGAAGCCGGCCGCGGTCGCGGAGTCGATCGTCCGGTTCATCCGGTAGGGATTTTTTCTCGCGAGCAGACGTGAACCTGCCCATTTTCTCGCGAAATTGGGCAGTTTTGCGTCTTGTCGTCAGTACTGGGTGGACCCCTGATCCACCGGGATAGCCGTCGCCGTCAGGTGTTTCGAGTCATCGCCGGCCAGCCAGCAGACCACGTCGGCGACGTCCTCGGGCTCGAGGATCCACGTCGGCAGGAACGGCGTCATCATGTGCTGGAGCTGGGGATTGGTCTCCATCACCTTGCCGATCGCGGCGATCATGTCGCCGGAACCCATCGCGGTGTTCACCGGGCCGGGATGCACGCTGTTGACGCGGATCGAGTGCTTGCCGAGTTCGGCGGCGAGAGCGCGGGCCATGCCGGTGACGGCGTGCTTACTAGCTGTGTAGTGAATCATGAACGGCTGCAATTTGATTCCTGCGGCCGAGCTGATCAGGATGATCGACCCGCCCCGGCCGCCATCGATGATGTGCTGCGCGCCGGCCCGTACGGTGTTGAAGGTACCCGTGACGTTGATGTCCATCACGTCGCGGAAGTCCTCCGGGGCGATCTCGTTCCACACCTGCGGGGGCGATATACCCGCGTTCGCGACGATCACATCGAGGCGGCCGAACGCGGCGACCCCTTCGGCGACAACGTCGTTCAAGGTTTCGGCGTCGCGGATGTCGGCCTGCGCGGTGAGGATGCGGCGGCCGGTGGCCTCGACCAGCCGGGCCGTCTCGGCGAGGTCCTCCGGGGTCGCGTGGTCGTACGGCACGCAGTCGGGCAGCTTTCCGGCGATGTCGACGGCGATGATGTCGGCGCCCTCGTTGGCCATCCGGACGGCATGCGCGCGCCCCTGACCCCGCGCGGCGCCGGTGATGAATGCGACCCTGTCGGTCAGCCTCTTGCTCATGCACGCTCCTTCTGCGCGGTCTTGACGAGGTTCGACCCGATGATGAGTCGCTGGATTTCGCTGGTGCCCTCGTAGAGCCGCAGCAGCCGGACGTCGCGATAGATGCGCTCGACGGGAACCTCGCGCATGTAGCCACTGCCGCCGTGGATCTGGACGGCGAGATCGGCTACCTCGCCTGCCATTTCGGTGCAGAACAACTTCGCCGCCGACGGCGCCACCCGACGGTCCTCACCGGTCACCCACTGGCGCGCGGTGTCGCGGACCAGTGCGCGGCCGGCCATGACGCCGGTCTGCTGGTCGGCGAGCATCGCCTGCACCAGCTGGAAGTTGCCGATCGGCGTACCGCCCTGGGTGGCGGTCGCAGCGTAGGAAATCGATTCGTCGAGCGCGCGTTGTGCGGCGCCGACGGCCAGCGCGGCGATGTGGACACGTCCGCGGGCCAACGAAATCATCGCGGCGCGGTATCCGATGTCCTCGCTGCCGCCGACGAGCGCTTCTGCGGGCACTCGCACGTCGTCGAAGCTGACGTCGGCGGTCCACGCGCCTTCCTGTCCCATCTTCGCGTCTTTGGTGCCGACCTGGACTCCGGCGGTGTCGGCGGGCACCAGGAAGACGGCGATGCCGGCACCGTCCGCGTCGGCGGGGCGGCTGCGGGCGAACACGACGAACAGGTCGGCGGTCGGGGCGTTGGTGATGAACCGCTTCTGGCCCGTGATCACCCAATCATCATCTTGCCGAACGGCTTTGGTACGCAGGCCGGAGGGGTTGGATCCTGCGCCGGGTTCGGTAAGCGCGAACGACGCGACGACGTCGCCGGTGGCCATCGGTTCGAGCCAGCGCGCCTTCTGCTCGTCGGTGCCGAAGCCGACCAGCACCTGGCCGGCGATGCCGTTGTTGGTGCCGAACATCGACCGCAGGGCCAGCGAGGTGTATCCGAGCTCCATCGCGAGCTCGACGTCCTGAGACAGGTTCAGGCCCAGGCCGCCCCAGTCCTGCGGGATCGCGTACCCGAACAGCCCCATCTTCTTGGCCTGTTCGCGAAGGTCGTCGGGCACCCGGTCGCCGGCCAGGATCTCCTGCTCACGGGGGATCACCGCGGTCCGCACGAAGTGACGGGTCTGCGCCAGGATTTCCTGGAAGTCCTCGTCGCTGACTTCGGACGTCGTCATCCTGCTCCTTCTCGTTCGCCGTCTTCGTTCGGCAGCCGCGATGCCAGATCCGCCGGGGGTGGTGCGCACCGAACTCGCGCGATCATATATGAAATATGATGTTCGACTGACGCGGCCCCGGACGGGCCTGACCAGGGGAAGGGCGTGATCAAGTGTCGCTGTTGACCGGACAGACGGCGGTCGTCACCGGAGGTGCACAAGGTCTGGGATACGCGATCGCCGAGCGGTTCGTCGCCGAGGGCGCGCGGGTGGTGCTGGGCGATCTCGACCTCGCCGCGACGGAGGAGGCGGCCAAGCGACTCGGCGGTGAGGACGTCGCGATCGCGGTGCGCAGCGACGTCACCAAGACCGACGAGGTCGACGCCCTGGTCGCCGCGGCGGTGGAGCGGTTCGGCGGTCTCGACATCATGGTCAACAACGCCGGGATCACCCGCGACGCAACGCTTCGCAAGATGACCGAGGAGCAGTTCGACCAAGTCATCGCTGTGCACTTGAAGGGCACATGGAACGGCCTGAAGGCGGCCGCCCCGATCATGCGGGAGAACAAGCGCGGCGCGATCATCAACATGTCGTCGATCTCGGGCAAGGTCGGCCTCGTCGGGCAGACCAACTATTCGGCGGCCAAGGCGGGCATCGTCGGCATGACCAAAGCGGCGGCCAAGGAGCTGGCTCATCTTGGCGTGCGGGTCAACGCGATTCAGCCCGGGTTGATCCGCTCGGCGATGACGGAGGCCATGCCGCAACGGATTTGGGACGCCAAGCTCGCCGAGGTGCCGATGGGCCGGGCCGGCGAACCCGACGAGGTCGCCAAGGTCGCGCTGTTTTTGGCCAGCGATTTGTCGTCGTACATGACCGGCACGGTGCTCGAGGTCACCGGCGGGAGGTACGTCTGATGCGTGAGGCCGTCATCTGCGAACCGGTGCGTACGCCGATCGGCCGCTACGGCGGCATGTTCAAGTCGCTGACCGCCGTCGACCTCGGTGTCACTGCGCTCAAGGGACTTCTCGATCGCACCGGGATCGACCCCGCCGCAGTCGAAGACGTGATCCTCGGACACTGCTATCCCAGCAGCGAGGCGCCCGCGATCGGACGCGTCGTGGCGCTCGACGCCGGCCTGCCGGTGACTGTGCCCGGTATGCAGGTCGACCGGCGGTGTGGCTCGGGTCTGCAGGCCGTCATCCAGGCGTGCATGCAGGTCGCTAGCGGTGACAACGACGTCGTGGTGGCCGGCGGCGCCGAGAGCATGAGCAACGTGACGTTCTACTCGACCGACATTCGGTGGGGATCCAAGTCGGGTGGCGTCATGTTGCACGACTCGCTGGCCCGCGGGCGTACGACCGCCGGCGGCCGACACCATCCGGTGCCCGGCGGCATGCTCGAGACCGCGGAGAACCTGCGCAGGCAGTACAACATCTCGCGCCAAGAGCAGGACGAACTCGCCGTGACGTCGCATCGGCGCGCAGTGGCCGCGCAGAAGGACGGCATCCTGGCCGAGGAGATCGTGCCGGTCGTGGTACGCACCCGCCAGGGTGAGGAGACCGTCGACACCGACGAACACCCGCGACCGGACACCTCCGTGGAATCGCTCGCGAAGCTCAAACCCGTTCTGGGAAAGCAGGATCCGGAGGCGACGGTCACCGCGGGCAATGCGAGTGGTCAGAACGACGCCGCGTCGATGTGCGTGGTGACCACCCGCGAGAAGGCCGAGGAGCTGGGTCTGACCCCGCTGGTGCGACTGGTGTCGTGGGGATCGGCGGGTGTGGCGCCCAAAGTCATGGGCATCGGACCCGTGCCCGCCACCGAAGCAGCGTTGGGCAAGGCGGGACTGACGCTGAGCGATATCGACCTGATCGAGCTGAACGAGGCGTTCGCGGCGCAGGCACTCGCGGTGATGCGGGAATGGAAGTTCGGTGAGGCAGACGCCGAACGCACGAACGTGCATGGCTCCGGCATCTCGCTCGGGCATCCCGTCGGCGCGACGGGCGGGCGCATGCTGGCGACACTGGCGCGCGAACTGACGAGGCGCGGCGCGCGCTACGGGCTGGAGACCATGTGCATCGGCGGGGGCCAGGGACTGGCTGCGGTGTTCGAAAGGGTGGGCGCATGACCAAGCTCGCCCAGACGGTCGGCCTGACAGATGTGCAGAACGAAATCCTCGCTACCGTCCGGCAATTCGTGGAGAAGGAGATCATCCCGAACGCGCCGGAGTTCGAGAAGACCGACACCTATCCCCAGGCCATCGTCGATGCGATGAAGGAGATGGGGCTGTTCGGGCTGATGATCCCCGAGGAGTACGGCGGCCTCGGCGAGTCGCTGCTGACCTACGCACTGTGCGTCGAGGAGTTGGCGCGCGGGTGGATGAGCATCTCGGGCGTGCTCAACACGCACTTCATCGTCGCCTACATGCTGCGCCAGCACGGCACCGATGCGCAGAAGGAGTATTACCTTCCGCGGATGGCGACAGGGGAGACGCGCGGCGCATTCTCGATGTCCGAACCCGAGTTGGGGTCCGACGTCGCCGCGATCCGCACACGCGCCACCCGCAACGACGACGGCACGTACCGGATCGACGGCCAGAAGATGTGGCTGACCAACGGCGGTACGTCGACGCTGGTCGCCGTGCTGGTCCGCACGGACGAGGGCGCCGACAAACCGCACCGCAACCTGACGGCGTTCCTGGTCGAAAAGCCGGTCGGCTACGGCGAAGTCGCGCCGGGGCTGACAATCCCGGGCAAGCTGGACAAGCTCGGCTACAAGGGCATCGACACCACCGAGCTGATCTTCGACGGCTACGTGGCCAAGGCCGACGACATCCTCGGCGAGGCGCCGGGACAGGGCTTCTTCCAGATGATGGACGGTATCGAGGTCGGCCGGGTCAACGTCTCGGCGCGGGCCTGCGGCGTGGGCATCCGCGCTTTCGAACTCGCCGTGCGCTACGCCCAGCAGCGGCAGACGTTCGGGAAGCCGATCTCTGAACACCAGGCCATCGCGTTCCAGATTGCCGAGATGGCAACGAAAGTCGAGGCGGCGCACCTGATGATGGTGAACGCCGCGCGGTTGAAGGACTCCGGGGAGCGCAACGACGTCGCCGCGGGAATGGCGAAGTACCTGGCGAGCGAATTCTGCTCGGAGGTCACCCAGCAGAGCTTCCGGATCCATGGCGGCTACGGGTACTCGAAGGAGTACGAGATCGAACGCCTGATGCGCGATGCGCCGTTCCTGCTGATCGGCGAGGGCACGAGCGAGATCCAGAAGAACATCATCAGCAAGCGGTTGCTCGCCGACTATCAGGTGTGACGGTGACAGCGCCCGAATTCGCCTTCCGGCCTCAACTCGCCGAGGACGTCGCCCGTTTCGTGCGTAAGCGGATCTTCGACGGCACCTACGCCGCCGGTGAGTACGTGCGCCTGGACCAACTGGCCGCCGAGCTCGGCATCAGCGTCACCCCGGTCCGCGAGGCGCTGTTCGAGTTGAAGGCCGAAGGTCTGCTCGCCCAGCAGCCGCGGCGCGGATTCGTCGTATTGCCGGTGACCGGGCGCGATCTCACCGACGTGTCGAACGTGCAGGCCTACATCGGCGGTGAGCTGGCGGCGCGGGCGGCGGCCAACATCACCGACGAGCAACTGCGCGACCTCAAGCAGATCCAGACCGATCTCGAAGCGGCGTACGCGGCCACCGACGACGAGGGTGCGGTCCAGCTCAACCACGAGTTCCATCGCGCGATCAACGTGGCCGCGGATTCGCCCAAGCTGGCCCAGCTGATGTCGCAGATCACCCGTTACGCACCGGAGTCGGTGTATCCGGCCATTGCGGGCTGGCCGGAGAAGTCGAACGATCACCACCGACGGCTGCTGGCCGCGCTCGAGCAGCACGACGCGGACCTGGCCCGCGCCGAGATGTCGGAGCACCTCGCGGCGGGTGCGGAGCCGTTGATCGAGCACCTCACCGAGCGAGGCGTGGTCACCTGATCCTGGCGAGCAGACGCAAACCTGACTACTTTGCGCCGAAAATGGGCAGTTTTACGACTGCTCGCGGTGGGTGGTGAGCAATATATCCCGCAGGGCGCGGACGTCGACCTTGCCCGACGCCTTGCGGGGGATGTCATCGTCGGTTTCGGTGACGAGCCACACCGTCGGAACCTTGAAGGCGCTCAACCGGTTTCGGGCCCCCGAGCGTAGCTCGTCGACCGACCGACCCGAAACCACCGCCGCGCCGACGGCGCCCTCCACCTCCGTGACGACAGCGTTGTGCACGCCGGGGATGCTGCGCAGTGCGCGCTCGACCTCGCTCGGATAGACCGTCGCACCGCTGACCTTGAACATGTCGTCGCTGCGGCCGTGGTAGAACATGAACCCGTCGTCATCGAGGTGTCCGAGGTCGCCGGTGGGGTAGTAGCCGTCGGGGGTGAACACGTCTTCGCGGCTCCGGCGGCAGATCTCGCGCATCACATGCGGTCCGCGGAGCTGGATCATGCCGATGGTCCCGGTCGGCACCGGCTCGCCGGTATCGGTGTCGACGATACGAACCTCCATACCGTCGAACGGTTTTCCGCAGCTGCCCCACGCCGAGCGCGGCATGTCGGTGTCGGCGGGGTAGCCACAGTACGGTCCGAACGACTCGGTCATACCGAACAGGTTGGCCCGCGCGCCGGGGGCCGCGCGCTGCTCGGGCGGCAGCAACGCCTCCATGCTGCCGGGCCGCAATTCCGACAGATCAGCTCCCACAGCGGCGTTCGCGCGAGCCAGCGCCGCGGCCTGGTCGGGCCAGCCGCGAAACAGCGTCACTCGCCCGCGTTCGATGAGACGCAGCGTGGTCTCCGGGCGGGGGCTCTCCTCGGTCACCAGTGTCGCGCCGGTCAGCAACGCAGACAGCAGGCCGCCGGCCATCCCGCCCACCCAGAAGAACGGCATCGGCAGATACAACCGGGTCTCGGAGTAGATGCAACGCGCCGGTAGACCGGATCGCACCGCGCCCAAAGCGTTGCCGTGCGAATGGATCACACCCTTGGGTGGGCCGCTGCTACCCGAGGTGAACATGATCGCCAACGTGTCGCTGGGGGTGACCGCGGCCGCGATCTCGTCGACGGGCGCGACGCCGCCCGCGGGCAGCCCGTCGGCGCGCCAGACCTCGCGCAGCGCCGGAAGACGATCACGCTCGGCGCGGATGTCGTCGAGGTAGCGGTGGCCGCGGAACTCCTCGACGGCCACGACGAACTGCACGGCGGCCATGCGTAACTGGGCGACCAGCTCGGGCGGCTGCAGCAGCGTGCTCAACGGCACCAGCACGGCGCCTACGCGGGTCAGCGCGATCGCGATCCGCACCCACTCGGTGGAGTTGGGCATGATCAACGCGACCCTGCTGCCCTTGCTCACCCCGGCGGCGACGAAGGCGGCGGCCAGCTCGTGCGTGGAGGCGTCGAGCTCGGCGTAGGTGACCTTGGCCGACGGGTCGATCACCGCGGTCTTGCCACCGTGTTCGACGGCCCGTTGTCGCATCAGCGCGTCAATGGTGTCAGACATCGAAAACCTCTGCCAATCGGGGCAAGTCGACCTTTCCGCTGGACAGCACGGGGATGTGCGCGGCGGGTATCGCCGCGAAGCGACGCGGAATCTTGTACGCCGACAACTCGGCCTTCAGCCGCTCACGGCAGGCTGCTTCGTCGAACGACGCGCCGTCCTCCAGCTCGACGACCGCGCCGACGATCTGGCCGCGTTCGGCATCGGGCAGACCGATCACATGCGCGACGGCACCGCCGGTCACCTTCGCGATTGCCCGTTCGACCTCCGCGGGTGCGACGTTCGCGCCCGCGGTCTTGATCATCGCGCCACGTCGGCCGACGAAGTAGAAGAAGCCGTCGGCGTCCGTGCGGACGAGGTCACCGGTGTGGAACCACCCGTCGTCGTCGAAGCATTCTTCGCGGCTGCGTTTGTAGTAACGCTGCATCATGAAAGGCCCACGCGTGCAGAGTTCGCCGACGGTTTCGATGCCGACCGGTTCGCCGGTGCCGGGATCGATGACCTTGACGTCGAATCCGGGGACCGGCTTGCCGAAGGAGCCGCGCCGATGCTCGGGCTGATCGGATTCGTCGGCGCAGGCCAGGATCACACTGCCGGACTCGGTCATGCCGAGCATGGTGTGGCGCAGTTCGGGATCGGCGGGCCGGACCTCGGGCGCCATGATCGGGTAGAGATTGCCTCGCCGGATCGAGGACAGATCGCGATTCTTCAGGCTGGGGTGGCGCGCCAGATGGGCGATACCGGCGACGAATCCGTTGGTCATCGTCGGCTTTTCGGCCTCCAGGAAATCGAGGGTCTCACCGGGATCGGTCGCGTTGGAACACAACAGCGTCGCGCCGGCGAGCAGCGTGGCCAACACGGAGTAGGCGAACCCGCCGACCCAGAAGAACGGCGAATTGCTGAACAGCTTCACCTCGGCGGTGAGCCCGCGGATCTCGTTGAGCACCACCTGGTGGTCGAGCAGCCCGGCATGTGTGTGGACGACGCCTTTCGGCGCGCTGGTCGACCCCGACGTGTAGACGATCGCCAGCTCGTCGCAGGGCTCGACGTCGTCCTCGAGCGCCGCGAGCAGGCCGGCAGGGGCCGACTCGGTCGGTTTGGTGTCGATGAGGACGTGGCGCAGCAGCGGAACGCCGTCGATCTCGGCGAGGCGTTGCCGGTAGTCGTGGGAGCGGTATGACCCTGCGGCCAAGAGAATCTCGACGTCGGCGTGAGCGAGTTGCTCGCGCAACTCCGGGGCGGTCGCCATCGTCGAGACCGGGATGACGACGGCGCCGATCCGGGCTGCCGCCAGCATCGCGACGACGAAGGCCGACCCGTTGGGGTGCAGCACACCGACGTGGGCGCCCTTGCCGGCGCCCAGCGCGATGAGCCCGCGGGCCAATCGCGCCGACCGACGCTCGGCCTCGATATAGCTCAACCGATCGGTGTCACAGATCAGCAGCGGGTGATGGCCGCGCGCACGGGCCTGTGTGCGCAGCACCGCGCCGACGGTACGGTCAGCCATGGCCGACGCCGACGAAGTGCTGCCGCACCGCGCTCAGATCAGGCTTACCGGACGGGGTGCACGGCATCTGCTCGACGACCGCGATATCGGTCGGAACCTCATAGCGGGCCAAGCGATCTCGCAGGAACTCTTCGAGCGTCGCGATGTCGACGGGCTCCCGCAGCTGCACCATCGCCACCGGCGTCTCCCCGAGCCGATCATCGGGTCGGCCGACCACGGCGGCACTGTGCACGGCGGGATGGCTCTCGAGCGCGGTTCGCACGTCGTCGGGCATGACCTTGAACCCGCCGCGGATGATCGCCTGGTCGGCACGGCCCAGGATCCACACGAAACCATCGGCATCGATGCGTGCCATGTCGGTGGTGCGCATCCACTCGGCGTTCGGGCCCAGCTGTCCGGGCTTGACCTCGAGCAGCCCGGGCTGATCGGCGCCGACCGGTTGTCCGGCGTCGTCCACGACCCGCAGTTGCGCGCCGAGGCTGGCCCGCCCCACACTGCCCCGCTTCGTCTGCCAGTACTCCTGGTAATCGGGCAGGGTCCACCCTGCGACGCCACCGCCGAATTCGGTTGCGGCATAGGATGTCAGCACCGGTATGCCGAACTTCTCGGTGAACGCGTCGGCGTCCTCGGCGGACAGCGGCGCGGTGCCCGACGTGACGGCACGGATGCTCGCCAAGTCCTGGCGGGTCAGGTCCGAATGCAGCACGGTGCGCAGCGCGGCGGGGACGAGGGACACCGCGCGCGGACGGTGCCGTCGCACCGCGTCGGCCCAGCGGTTGAGTTCGAAGCGATCGAGAAGCGCGAATGACCGGCCCTCGCAGACACATTGCAGGACACGGAAGACGCCGCCGATGTGAACGAGCGGGGCGTTGACGATCGCCACGCCGCTTCGCAGCTGTTTCGGCGACGGCGCCCCCGCGAAGCCTTCGCCGATAACGCTGTGCGCCAGCATGTCGTAGGTGAGGTCGATCCGCTTGGGCGGTCCGGTGGTGCCGCTGGTCAACATCCGCACCGCGACACCGACGCGGTTCTCCTCGGGCACCAGTGCGCTCGCGGCGGTCAGGCGGATGGGGTCGGAGACCGTCGAGATCGCCACCTGGTCGGTGCCGGGGCTGGTCACCAGCCGCGTCAGGTCGTCTTGTTCGCCGATCACGATGGGCAGGGCAAGCGCGTCGAGGTCGGCCCTGATGCGGTCGTCACCGCGCGACGGGTTGACGACCACGACGGTGCCGCCCCCGAGCAGAACACCGAGAAAACTCGCGACATGGGCGGGCCTGTTACGCAACAGCATTCCGACCTGTCGGCCCGTCACGCCTGCTCCGCGAATCCGGGTTGCGAGCGCGGCCACCTGACCCCAGGTCACCCAATCGCCCTCGTACTCGATGGCGGGCCCGCTCGGGTCGAGGTCGAGGATCTGGTTGATGCGACGGCTGAGGGGGTGATCACCCATCAGCGGATCCTCGGCTCGGTTCGCCCGGTCGGCGGCGCGGCGGCCAGTTCCGCCTGCCCGAGCGGATTACCCAACCGGGTGTAGATCAGGTTCTGCTCCATCGCCGCGCGGTACGGCTTCTCCAACGACTCCCAGATCGCCTTGACCGTGCCCTGCGTAGCCGACGGCGGTTTGGCGGCGATACCGGCCGCGATCTCGTGCGCGCGCGCCCACAGGCGCTCGGCGGACACGACCTCGGTCACCAGACCCATCTGCAGTGCGGTCGCGGCGCTCACGCGTTCGTCGTTGCCCATCAACGCGATCCGCAGCGCCTGCGCGAGCCCCACGCGTCGCATCAGGCCGATCGGTTCCAGGGCGCACACCAGGCCAGCGCTGACATGGGAGTCGAAGAACGTGGCGTCCTCCGAACAGATCACCACGTCGGCCTCGTTGAGGAAGTAGAACGCCCCCGCGGTGCACATGCCCTGCACCGCGCAGACGACCGGTTTCCACATCTTCTGCCATTTCGGGCTGAGGTGCTCACCGGGGTCCTCGTGGTTCCATACGTTGTCGGGCTGGCCGTAGGGCGTCTTGATGTCCAGGCCGGCGCTGAACGCGCGATCGCCCGCGCCGCGGAGTACCACCGCGTTGACGGCCTCATCCTCCTTGACAAGCTTCCAGGCCTGCGACATCTCCTCGCACATCGTGCGGTTGAACGCGTTGAGCGAGTCCGGACGGTTCAGCGTGATGGTCGCGACGTGGTCGGCCGCGTCCACATCGACGGTGATGGTCTCGAATGTCACCGATGCGTTCATCGGCACTGCCAGTTCGGGGCGCGCTTCTCCATGAACGCTTTCGGGCCTTCGGCGGCGTCGTCGGTCCGCACCACCCGCTCACGGAAGGTCTCGGCGAGTATTTCCGCCTCGTGCAGCGGCAGATCGAGCGTCTTGTGGATGGCCAACCGGGTACCGCGCACCGCGAGGGGGGCGTTGGAGTTCACGATGTCGGCGATCTCGTGGGCGCGCTCGAGCAGTCGGTCGTGCTCCACCACCTCGCTGATCATGCCCAGTTCGTAGGCGCGCTCGGCGCTCATCCGCTCATGTTTGCCCATCAATGCCATGCGCAACGCGATGTTGCGGGGCAGGATCCGGGCCAGGCGCACCATTTCGCGGCCCGCGACCAGCCCGATGCTGACGTGCGGGTCGAAGAACGTGGCCTTGTCGGAGGCGATCGCGATGTCACCGGTGGTGATCCAGTCCAGCCCTGCGCCGCAACATAATCCGTTGACGGCGGTGAGGACCGGTTTGGCCATGCGCCGGAACGGGGGAGTGCCCTCCTGCGGAGCCTCCCACTGTTCGTAGGTGGACAGATACGGCCGCTCGTAGATGACCCTGCCGTCCTCGGGGATCTCGCCGACGTCGGCGCCGGTGCAGAACGCCCGGCCGGTGCCCGTCACGATCAGTGTCCAAATGGCGTCGTCGTTCTCGGCCTCGTCGTAGGCGGCCCGAAGTTCGGTGATCATGTGCGGGCTCAGCGCGTTGAGCGCATTCGGCCGGTTCAACGTGATGGTGGCCTTGTGCCCGTCGACCTCGTATTTGATGTCGTCAAACGTGGGAGACATTCTCGGTTCCTATCCGTCAGCGCCCGTGGAATTCCGGCGGGCGCTTGTCGCGGAACGCCGCCAGTCCTTCTTTGAAATCGGTGGTTCGGCACGACAACTCGACGTTGTAGAGCTCCCGGTTCATGGTGTCCGGAAGCGACGCGTGCAGGCCGTAGTGAATGGACTGCTTGGCCAGCCCGGTCGCAACGGTCGGCCCGCTGGCCAACCGCTCGACGAGTTCGTCGCTCACGGCGGACAATTCGGAATCGGGGACGGCGGCGTGGATCAGCCCCCACTCGGCGGCGTCGGCGCCGCTGACCTTCTCGCCCAGCAGCAGCATCCGTTTGGCGCGCGCCAGGCCGATGAGGCGCGGCAGCAGCCAGGTGGAGCCCGAATCGGGGCTGAAGCCGCGGCCAAGGAACGGTTCCCAGAACACCGCGTCCTGCGCGGCGACGGTGAAATCGGCCGCCAACGCCAGGTTGCACCCGAGCGCCGCGGCCCAACCGCGCACGGTGCACACCACCGGCAGGTGCAGTGTGTGGACCAGTTCGACGACCCGGTGCGCCGTGTGGGGTTGCCGGCGGACGATGTCGCCGGTGCGGGGGCGTCGGTCAGCGGCGTTGGACGCGACCCAGTCCACACCCGCGCAGAAGTCCGACCCGTCGCCGGCGATGTGCACCGCTCGCAGGGAGTCGTCGGTGGCGGCGGCGGTCAAAGCCGTCACCAGTGCGTCGGTCATGCTGCGGCTCAGGGCGTTACGCCGCGATGGCCGGCTCAGCGTGATGCGCAGTGTCGCGCCGTCGCGCGATGTCTCGACCACGCCGTCGTCGGCCGCTTCGGTCACCGTTGATTCCGCCAATCTCGAGCTATACGGTTAGACATACAGTATTGCTATCTTGTACAAGTTAGCAAGGACAGCGGTCGAAAAGACGGCGCCGCCGACGAGAGGCCACCGATGGCAGAGGACATGCCCAGCTACGGCGAGCGGCCGCTGGCGCAGACCGTCGCCGCCGCGGGCGCGCTGCGCCGGCTCAGTGGGCTGCTGCTGTCGCTGGAACACGAGCACCCGGTAGTCGACGCGATGCTGCGCCAGATCGAGGAGTGGGAAGGCGAACTGACCGCGGCCGCACCGCCGGACCCCACGCCGCGCATCGGCCCCGATGCCACGGACTCGCAACGCGTTTACCTCGACCACGCCTTCGACATCGGCGCCTACAACCCGGCGTTTCCCGAATACACCATCGACGCACTGGATGCCGAAACGGCATCGGGGCGGGTGACGTTCCCGGTCGTGTTCGAAGGCCCACCGGGATTGGTCAACGGCGGCTTCATCGGGGTGTTCTTCGACTGTGTGACCCAACACCACAGTTGTGCGACGGGCCGAACCGGCAAGACGCGCGCGCTGACGGTCACCTTCCGCAGGCCCACGCCGATCCTGACGGAACTGCACTTCGACGTGACGCGTGTGGAGGCCGACGGTCGCGTGACGTCGACGGCCCGGTTGCTGCTCGGCGACGAGGTGCTGTGCACCGGGGAGTTCAACACCTCGGCGTCCTCACCCGATCGGCTGTCGGTCTTCCAGTTCGGAAAGCGCCGGGCGAGATGACCAGTGCGCACAGGATTCGTCAACCGCGGGTGGCCGAGATCATCGCCGCCCGCCTGCGCGACGACATCCTGTCGGGGCGGCTGAAGGAAGGTGACGTGCTGCCGTCCCAGGACGGCCTGCTCGCTGAATTCGGCGTCAGTCCACCGGCATTGCGCGAGGCGATCCACATTCTGGAGATGGACGGCCTCATTTCGGTGCGGCGGGGCAACATGGGCGGTGCCGTCGTACACCA
This sequence comes from Mycobacterium sp. E136, assembly GCF_001666865.1. NCBI lineage: Bacteria > Bacillati > Actinomycetota > Actinomycetes > Mycobacteriales > Mycobacteriaceae > Mycobacterium > Mycobacterium sp. E136. The sequence goes on along the minus strand of NZ_LZJE01000372.1, from coordinate 2,710 downwards.
ACCGTCGGCGGACCGGACCGCGCACATGATCAGCATGGTGTTGCAGTCCCGGTCGGCGACACCGGCGGATGTCAGCGGCGCGCTGCTGCACCTCGAACCGATCTGCGCGAGCATGTGTGCCGCCAGGGCGGACCGCGTGACCGAGGTCGTGCCCTACCTCGAAGACGAAATACAGAGGCAGCTCGACGATTTCGGTGACCCCTCGCGGTACGTCCCCAATGCGCGGCGTTTTCACGAAACGATCGTGTCTCGCTGCGGCAACGAGCCGATGATCCTGCTGATCGGATCCCTGGAATTGATCTGGTCGGCGCACGAGTCGTCCGTGTGGGGCGACGAGACCGGCGCCGACCCGATGAACGACAAGACGATGCGGGCCGCGCTGCGCGATCACCAACGCCTGCTCGACGCGATCCGCGACGGCAACCAGTCCCGCGCAGCCAAGCTGGCCGCCGACCACCTCGCCGTCGCACGGCGCAACACGCTCGCGGCCGGAACGGACAGAACCATTGAGGCCAAGCTCATTTCCGACGTTCAGTGAGGATGCCATGACCACCGCCGATGACCGGGTGCTGTTCGAGGTCGACCGCGACAAGCGAATCGCGACCATCACGCTGAACAACCCCGTACAGCGCAACTCCTACGACGCGGCGATGCGCGAAACCGTCGGCCGCTACCTCGACCAGGTCGCCGAGGACGACGGCGTCACCGTCGTTCTGCTGCGCGGCGCCGAGGGCGTGTTCAGTACCGGGGCGGACATGAACAACGCCTACGGCTGGTACGGCGACAAGGACTCCGCGCAGGCCAAGCGGCGGCCGAGCCAACGGCGCCGGCTCACGGTCGACCGCAAGTCCTTCGGCTTCTACCACAACTTCATGGGTTTTCCGAAGGTCACGGTGGGGGAGATCAGCGGGTACGCGCTCGGGGGCGGTTTCGAGATGGCGCTGATGACCGACATCTCCGTCATCGCCCGCGACACCAAGATCGGCATGCCCGCCACCCGGTTCCTCGGCCCGGCGCTGGGCAGCCTGCACATGTTCTTCCACCGGCTCGGCCCGGTGCTGGCGCGGCGGCTGCTGCTGACCGGCGACATCATCGAGGCCGGCGCCGTCGAACACCTCGGCGTCTTCACCGAGACATGCGACGCGGACAAGGTGACCAAGCGGGCCCGGTACTGGGCGGAGAAGGCGGCCAAGATGCCCGCCGACGGCGTGGTGATCGCCAAGGAGGCGTTCCGCCTCGTCGAGCAGTGCCAGGCCTACCAGGGCGAGGAGGTAGCGAGCTACCTGTTCCACGCGTACGGAACGAACCTGCAGTTCGCGGAGGGTGAGTTCAACTTCGTCAAGACCCGCGCGCAGCACGGCACGAAGGAGGCGTTCCGGCTGCGGGACGAGCATTTCCACGTACCCGAGCCCGAGTAGCGGCGTCCGCTACAGTATCTGTTAGTTTTGTAAAGTCGCTAACGTCGAAACCCGAGGTAGAAACATGGGAACACCCGTCATCGTCGGCGCCGCCAGGACCGCGATCGGCCGATCCTTCAAGGGCACGCTGGTCAACACCCCGCCGGAGACGTTGATCACCGCTGTCCTGCCCGAGGTGATCCGCCGCTCGGGGATCGACCCCAGGGACATCGACGACCTGATCTTCGCCGAATCCCATTACGGCGGAGGCGATCTGGCGCGCTATGCGGCCGATGCGTGCGGACTGCCCGACGTTCCGGGCCAGTCGGTGAACCGGCACTGCGCGGGTAGCCTCACCGCGATCGGCAATGCGTCCGCACAGATCGGCTCCGGTATGGAGCGCGCGCTGATCGCCGGCGGTGTGCAGTCGCTGTCGATGACGCCCCTGGTCAACTGGCGTATCCCCGGCCCCGAGCTGAAGTTCGAGGAAAAGTGGATGCCGCCCACCCACGTCGAGACCCCGGACGCGCCGACCCGCGACATGTCGATCACCGTCGGGTGGAATACCGCGCAGACGGTCGGCATCACCCGTGAGGAGATGGACGCCTGGGCGGCGCGGTCGCATCAGCGCGCGATCGCCGCGATCGACGCCGGCAAGTTCGTCGACGAGATCGTGCCGCTCAAGGTGCAGCAGTTCGACGGCTCGGTCGTCGAGTTCAGCGTCGACGAGCATCCGCGCCGCGACACCACGGTCGAGAAGCTGGCCGGCCTCAAGCCGCTGCACCCCGAGATCGAGGGCTTCTCGATCACCGCGGGCAACAGCAGCGGCACCAACGACGCAGCGGCCGCGGTGGCGCTCGTCGACAGCGGTTACGCCGAGTCCAACAACCTGACCAAGCTGGCGACTGTCAAGGCATGGGCCGCCGCGGGTGTGCCGCCTCGTGACTGCGGGCTCGGTGCGGTGAAGGTGATCGGCAAGGTGCTCGACCGCGCCGGCCTCAAGCCGTCCGACGTCGCGCTGTGGGAGATCAACGAGGCGTTCGCATCGGTGCCGATCGCGGCTCGCCGCGAGTACGGCATCGACGAGGAGCTGGTGAACTTCTCCGGAAGTGGTTGCAGCCTCGGCCATCCCATCGCCGCATCGGGTGCGCGGATGGTCACCACGCTGGTCTACGAACTGCAGCGGCGTGGTGGCGGCGTCGGTGTCGCCGCGATGTGCGCCGGTGGCGGCCAGGGCGGCGCGGTCGTCGTCGAGGTCTGACCCGCGGCGACTACGCCGAAATTCCCAGCGCCAACACGAGACCCGCGGCGAT
>NZ_LZJE01000371.1:0-2683 GCF_001666865.1 Mycobacterium sp. E136 | reverse complement strand
CGGCCGCCGCAGAGGGTTCCGGCGATTTCGTCGAGCAGGTCTCGTGCGAGCTTCCCCTGCAGGCGATCGCCGGGTTGATGGGCGTTCCGCAGGAGGACCGGATGAGGTTGTTCCACTGGTCGAATCAGATGGTGGGCGACCAGGATCCGGAGTACGCCCGCAACGACCCGACCGCCGCCTCGGTCGAGCTGATCATGTACGGCATGCAGATGGCCGCGGAGCGCAGCAAGAACCCGGGCGACGATCTGGTGACCAAACTCGTGCAGGCCGACGTCGAGGGGCACAAGCTCACCGACGACGAGTTCGGCTTCTTCGTCATCCTTCTCGCCGTCGCCGGCAACGAGACGACGCGCAACTCGATCACCCAGGGCATGATGGCGTTCACTGACTTCCCCGACCAGTGGGAGCTCTTCAAGAAGGAACGCCCCGCCACGGCCGCCGACGAGATCGTGCGCTGGGCCACGCCGGTGACGTCCTTCCAGCGCACCGCGCTCGAGGACACCGAACTGTCCGGGGTGCAGATCAAGAAGGGCGACCGTGTCGTCATGTTCTATCGGTCGGCCAACTTCGACGAAGAGGTCTTCGAGGACCCCTTCACGTTCAACATCCTGCGAGATCCCAACCCGCACGTCGGATTCGGCGGTACGGGTGCGCACTACTGCATCGGCGCGAACCTGGCCCGGATGACGATCGACCTCATCTTCAACGCGATCGCCGACGAGATGCCCAACCTGAGGCCGCTGGCTCCGCCCGAGCGACTGCGGTCGGGTTGGCTCAACGGCATCAAACACTGGCAGGTCGATTACGTCGGCGCGGGTACCGGCGGACAGTGACGGAGTCCTCCGCCTGACGTGTTCCCCCGATCGGCGGACACCACCGTCCTCCGCAGAAGCGTCCGATCGGTGGACGCGCAATGTCGTTCGGCGCCGGTAATTTCATTTCGGCACCTGAAGGAAGCGGGTGTCGAGGTTCTACCCGGACGGGATCGTCTACCAAGCCGGGTCTTGCTCGCAAGACCGGACTGTGGGATGTCCATCGGGGGCAAGCTTTGCCTGCAGTCCGTCCCGTCCGGGCCCCTCTTCTCGGTGCTTCCGCAAGCGGGAGTTCAGCCCGGCAACTGGCGTGATTACAGCCCATCCCCTATGTGGTGGTCTGGCTGCCCCAATTTGACCGGCGGGTTCGCCGGGTCGTATCGGTAGCACTGATGGAATGGCGACGTCACGCCGTTCAACTGCCCTTGAGGGCCGCCGAAGACGGGTTGCGATGCGACATCGACACAACGTGTCCAAGTGCCATCAGGCTGCACCGGGCCGTCGCAGTACAGCGCACCAAGAAAACTGGTCTCACAGTTGGTTCCTCCCGGATCGCCGGAATTGGAAGCAACCGCCATGCCGCTGCGGCGAGGCCCAGACCGACCAGTAGAGCGCTGTTCTTCATACGGTTGGCCCCTCGTCTGGGTGAAGTAATTCGGTTCCGTGACGACGCGCGTCAACGCGTGAACGGCCGGCCGTGATGCGGCCTTTCTGCTTGAGCCGCAATAGCTGTCGTTGGCCTGCTCATGATCGTTACTAGCCGCCGTGGGCGACACACCTCAGCAAACTCGAATGTAGGGAAATCCCTGATTCCTTTGCTGTGGATTCTCTCTAACCTTCAAGCAAGGTGAACCCGTGGCGGGGGCCGGGTCATCTCACATCAATCCATTTCAAAACGTGGGGGATACACGCATGATCAAGACCTTCGTCGTGGCCGTTTTCGTCGTCATGGTGCCTGCTATCGGCCTGGCGCCCGCTGCTCTTGCAGATGGGCCGTACGCGAACTGCAGCGCCGCGCACGCCGACGGTCGTTACGACATTCCGCAGGGCGATCCCGATTACTGGGATGGCGGCGACCGCGACCATGACGGCATTGCATGCGAGTCGTAACTTCGCGACTCATCGGTCGGTTCGCCGCTGGGCTCTGCTTCGGCCAAGCTCTACTGGTCGCTACTACGACGGCCGGCGTGGGCGTGGCGGTGCTCTCTTCGCCTATGGCGGTCGCTGACACCGTCACCGCAACGGCTGTGGTGTTGAACGTGGTCGACGGTGACACCATCGACATTCGCGACGACGTCAGGGGCCGGCTCCGCGTGCGACTTCTCGGGATTGATACCCCGGAAACGAAGAAGCCCGGCTACACCGTCGGCTGCTGGGGGCCTGAGGCAACGGAGTTCGCGCGTACGACGATGGTCGGGCAGCGAGTGGCTCTGGTCCCTGATTCCACGCAAGACCGCACCGACCATTACGGCCGTACCCTGGCATACCTTGTCCGAGCTGATGATTGGGACTACTCGGTCGAGGCGGCCCGCGCTGGCGCGGCACGCAGCTATGTATATGGCGGTGTGCCCGTGAGCCGCTACGCCGCAATAGCGGCGGCCGAGCGGGAGGCCAAGGAGGCAAAGCGTGGGCTCTGGGGCCCACCGTGCAATGGCGATACGGCTTCCAGACCGGCAACAGTCACGAGCGGGTCGGCGGCGACTGTTCCATCGCCGTCGCTCGCCCCGCCTCCCCCGGTACCTTCGGCGCCGGCGTCGCCCGCGAGCGTCTACTACAAGAATTGCGATGCAGCACGCGCCGCCGGGGCCGCCCCAATTCAGGTCGGCGAGCCGGGTTATCGCAAAGGGCTCGACCGAGACGGCGACGGCACC
>NZ_LZJE01000370.1:0-45778 GCF_001666865.1 Mycobacterium sp. E136 | reverse complement strand
CGGTATCGGTGATCGCAGCCACGTGGATGGTGTCGAGGTGGGTGTCAGCGCCGATGACGACGCGGCGTGGGGATGTCACGATGGTGGTGTCCTCTCCGTGCAATGAACCGTGCGGCTGGGTGACAACCCGGTAGGGCGGGCAGACAAGACATTGATGAGGCAGCGGACAGGCTCCTGATTAAGTCATGTCCGCCCTACCAGGGCTGTTGTGGTACTTGCACGCACGTCGCCGGTGAGACAAATCAATTGGAAGACAACCCAGCAGGGCGCCAGTCACAGGCCGAGTCATCACCGGCGGCGAACGAGCAAGACCATCCTCACCCGAACCCGATTAACGGAATCAATGTCAGGGGCTCGGAGTAGTGTCGAACTCATGTTCGAAGATGCCTCGAGTGGCGACCTGCTCACCTTGATGGGTGAAGAGGCTCGCGAGGAATCTGCGGCCATGGGGCGCCGGCTCGCACTGGTCGCCGAACTTTACGCGCGGCGCGTGAAAGAACATCGGGAAGCGCGCATGTTCTTCACTGACGTCGCGGTCGTCGTGGCATCAGAGATATCGCCTGTCCAGAACATCAGTTACGCACGGGCACTCGGGCAGGTTCATGCGGCAAATGCGTTGCACGAGAGGCTTCCTCGCATAGCCGAGATTTTCCGGCGCGGGTGGATCGACTACCGCGTGGTGTCCACCATCATGTCGCGCACGGAGAACGTCGAGCCCGACATCATGCCCGCACTCGACGAGGCCCTGGCCGCGAGGGCCGAGAAGTGGATGAAACTCTCCGGTCCCAAACTCATCGACCGTGTCGACATGTTCGTATGTCGTTTCGACCCCGAGGCGGTGCGGGTTCCTCGCAAAGCAGAAGACAACCGCCACGTCCACGTCGAGCCGGGGTGTCCGGGAATGGCCTGGCTCGCAGGCAATCTGCGCGCCACCGACGGTGCGGCACTGGACAATCGGCTCGACGCGATCGCCGCCACCGTGTGCGAGAACGACCCGAGAACGAAGGACCAGCGCCGCGCCGACGCGTGCGGACCGCTCGCTCGCCTGGAAGCGACGATGCCCTGCGAATGTGGGCGAGACGACTGCCCTGCGGTCAAAGAACGCGCGGCTGTCACCACGGCGGTCATCCATGTGCTGGCCGAACAGGCAACGCTCGACGGCACCAGCAACAAGCCCGGCTATCTGAAGGGCTTTGGGGTGCTACCCGCCGAGTCGGTACGCGACGCCGCCAAGACTGCGCAGTTGAAGCCGCTGAATACCCCGGATGGCAAGGCCAACAACAGTTATCGGCCTAACGTCGCGCTGCGTGAATTCCTGCAGTGGCGGGACCTGACCTGTCGGTGGCCAGGATGTGACAAACCGGTACAACAATGCGATGTCGACCATACGGTTCCCTGGCCCGAAGGATCCACGCATCCCTCGAATACCAAGCACTACTGTCGAACTCATCACCTGCTGAAGACATTCTTCTGTGGTCCGCGCGGCTGGACCGATCGACAGCTCGCAGACGGCACGATCGAGTTGATCGCGCCCACGGGTCACGTATGGCGTACCGAAGCCCATGGCGCAAGCATGTTTCCAGCACTCGGACAACCAATGGGTGAGTTCGAGGTTCCGGCGGATATCGCCGACGGCGCCGGGGATCGAACGTTGATGATGCCGCGTCGCAAACAGACCCGTGAGGACGACCGTCGCGACCGGATCAAGGCCGAACGCCGCCAACGCGCGGAACTGATCGCCGAGGAAGAGCGACAACGGCAAGCCTGGTTGGCCGCCAACTATCAACCCCCACCGTTCTGACACGCCCGGCCGGCGTGAACCGCGAACACATTTCACCGCCGTCCAGCGAATCCCCCTGAGCGACATACTGTTGAGCGAGGTGCCGGTATCCGGCAGTTCTCGTCAGCACCGCAAGCGCCGGGGCTAAGCCGTGCGTCTGTGTGGCCACGAAATTCTTACTGACCCGAACCACCCCGTCTGGCATGCTGGGGCCATGACGGAGCCGCAGTTCGGTGGCAGTGAGCATGGCAGCACCCCTCCGCCGCCCCCACAGGAATCGGACTACCAGCAGCAATATCCGCCGCCGCCCGGCGAGTACGGCCAGCCCGGCGAGTACGGCCCGCCCCCTGGCGGCTACCCGCCCGTATACAACGATCCGTTGGCTCCCTACGGCCGTCATCCCATTACCGGTGAGCCGTATTCCGACAAGTCGAAACTGGTCGCGGGCCTGTTGCAGCTGCTCGGACTTTTCGGCCTGGTCGGCATCGGCCGCATCTACCTCGGTTACACCGGCCTCGGCATCGCCCAGTTGGTCGTCGGCCTGATCACGTGCGGTATCGGCGCGATCATCTGGGGCATCATCGACGCCATCCTGCTGCTCACCGACAAGGTCCGCGATCCTCAGGGGCGCCCTCTGCGCGATGGCACCTAGCGCCGGCACACGCCGCAAACAGCTGTACGGCGCGCTCGGTACCGGCGCCGTACTCGCTGGCGCACTGACCTACATCGGCATCGCCGACCCACACCGCCGGAACTCCTTCTTCCCGTCCTGCCCGTTCAAGGCGATCACCGGGTGGAACTGCCCCGGCTGCGGTGGCCTGCGCATGACGCACGACCTTCTGCACGGCGACCTCGCGGCAGCGGTCGTCGACAACGTCTACCTGCTCGTGGGGCTGCCACTCCTGCTGGCCTGGCTCCTGGTCAGGTGGCGACAAGGCAAACCGCTGATGAACACGCAAATGACCATCGTGATTGTCGTCTCGGCCCTGACCTGGACAGTGGTGCGCAACCTCGCCGGATTCCCGCTGGTCCCGACCGTTCTCGACGGGTGAGGCCGTAACTGCACTGATACAATCGGCTACGGGCCGGTGCAGTCCCGGACATGAACTCTTCCGGACTGCGAAGGTGCCTCTCGATGCTCTTCTCGGCATTCCCCGAACCCCAGGGTCTCTACGACCCGACCAATGAAGCAGACTCCTGTGGTGTCGCCATGGTCGCCGATATCCAGGGCCGACGCTCCCACTCCATCGTCGCCGACGGGCTGACCGCCCTCGAGCACCTCGACCATCGCGGGGCCGCAGGCGCAGAGACCAACAGCGGTGACGGCGCCGGCATCCTCATCCAACTGCCGGTCGAGCTGCTCCGCGACGTCGTCGACTTCGACCTCCCGGCCCCAGCCCTCGACGGGAGCAACACCTTCGCCGCCGGCATCTGCTTCATGCCCCAAGAACCCGCGGCCCGCGCCGCCGCCCGCGAAACCGTCGAGACCATCGCCGACGACGAGGGACTCAAGGTCCTCGGCTGGCGCGTCCTTCCGATCGACCCTCTTGGTGCCGACCTCGGCGCGACGGCATTGGGCTGCATGCCGCACATGGAGCAGCTGTTCGTCACCTCGACCAACGAGGTCGGCGGCATCGACCTCGACCGTCGCGTCTATCCGCTCCGCAAACGCGCCGAGCGCGAAGGCGTCTACTTCCCGTCGCTGTCCAGCCGCACCATGGCCTACAAGGGCATGTTGACCACAAAGCAGCTGCCCCAATACTTTCCGGATCTGCGCGACGAACGTTGCCGCAGCGCGATCGCGATCGTGCACAGCCGCTTCTCGACGAACACCTTCCCGTCGTGGCCCCTGGCGCATCCGTTCCGCTTCGTCGCCCACAACGGTGAGATCAACACCGTCCGCGGCAACCGCAACCGGATGCGCGCCCGCGAGGCGATGCTCGCCAGCGCCAACATCCCCGGCGACCTCTCCCGCGTATTCCCGATCTGCACTCCGGACGCCTCTGACTCCGCCTCGTTCGACGAGGTCCTCGAACTGCTGCACCTCGGCGGCCGCAGCCTGCCTCACGCCGTGCTGATGATGATCCCGGAGGCCTGGGAGAACGCCACCACCATGGACGACGCCGAGCGCGCCTTCTGGCAGTTCCACGCGTCGCTGATGGAACCCTGGGACGGTCCCGCCTGCGTCACCTTCACCGACGGCACACTCGTCGGTGCGGTGTTGGACCGCAACGGATTACGCCCCGGCCGATGGTGGCGCACGATCGACGACCGCATCATCCTCGCCAGCGAGAGCGGTGTCCTCGACGTGCCCTCCGCTCAGATCGTCGCCAAGGGTCGCCTGCAGCCGGGCAAGATGTTCCTCGTCGACACCGCCGCCGGCCGCATCGTCTCCGACGACGAGATCAAGGCGGACCTCTCGGCACAGGAGTCCTACGCCGAGTGGCTGCACGCCGGCCTCCTCGACATCGCCACCCTGCCCGACCGCACCCGCGTCCAGCCCAACCACGACAACGTCGTCAAGCGCCAGATCGCCTTCGGCTACACCGAAGAAGACCTGCGCGTGCTGCTCACACCAATGGCCGCCTCCGGGGCGGAACCGCTCGGCTCCATGGGCACCGACACCCCCGCCGCGGTGCTCTCGCAGCGCTCACGACTGCTCTACGACTATTTCGTCGAACTCTTCGCCCAGGTGACCAACCCGCCACTGGATGCCATCCGCGAGGAGATCGTCACCTCGATGGCCCGCATCATGGGCCCCGAGCAGAACCTGCTCGAACCGTCCGCCGCATCGTGCCGCCAGATCGTGCTGCGCTGGCCGGTTCTCGACAACGACGAACTCAACAAGATCGTCCACATCAACGACGACGGTGAACACCCCGGCCTTCGCACCACCGTGCTCAAGGCCCTCTACGACGTCGAACGCGGCGGCGAAGGCCTCGCCGAGGCCCTCGAGGACCTTCGTGCCAAAGCCTGCGAGGCAATCGCCAAAGGCGCTCGCACCCTTGTCATCTCCGATCGCGACTCCGATCACCGGCGCGCGCCCATCCCATCGCTGCTGGCCGTCTCTGCCGTGCACCACCACCTCGTGCGCACCAAGGAACGCACCACGGTCGCGCTCGTCGTCGAGAGCGGCGACGCCCGCGAGGTCCACCACATCGCCATGCTCATCGGCTTCGGCGCGGCCGCGGTCAACCCGTATCTCGCATTCGAGTCGATCGAAGACCTTGTCCGCGAAGGTGAACTCACCGGTATCGAACCCGCCGCCGCCGTGCGCAACTACTGCAAGGCCCTCGGCAAGGGCGTGATGAAGGTGATGAGCAAGATGGGCATCTCCACCGTCGCCTCCTACACGGCCGCGCAGGTCTTCGAGGCCGTCGGCATCGACAAGGCCGTCATCGACGAGTACTTCACCGGTACGCCGAGCCAACTCGGCGGCGTCGGCCTCGACGTCATCGCCGAGGAGGTCAAACAACGCCACCGCCGGGCCTACCCGGAGAACCCGACCGAGCGCGTCCACCGGCGCCTCGAGGTCGGCGGCGAGTACGCATTCCGTCGGGAAGGCGAACTGCACCTGTTCACCCCCGAAGTGGTGTTCCTGCTGCAGCACTCGACCCGCACCGCGCGCTATGACGTCTTCCAGCGCTACACCGACGAGGTGGACCGACTCTCCCGCGAAGGCGGAACCCTGCGAGGCATGTTCGACTTCAAGAAGGTCAGACCGCCGGTGCCCCTCGACGAAGTCGAGCCCGTCGAAGAGATCGTCAAGCGCTTCAACACCGGCGCCATGAGCTACGGCTCGATCTCCGCCGAAGCGCACGAGACGATGGCGATCGCGATGAACAATCTCGGCGGTCGCTCGAACTCGGGTGAGGGCGGCGAGGACACCGACCGGCTCTACGATCTCAAACGCCGCAGCGCCGTCAAACAGGTCGCCTCCGGCCGCTTCGGCGTCACCAGCGATTACCTGGTCAATGCGACGGATATCCAGATCAAGATGGCTCAGGGCGCGAAACCCGGTGAGGGCGGCCAACTCCCGGGATTCAAGGTGTATCCCAACATCGCCAAGACGCGGCACTCCACACCAGGCGTCGGCCTCATCTCGCCGCCGCCGCACCACGACATCTACTCCATCGAGGATCTCGCGCAGCTGATCCACGACCTCAAGAACGCCAACGACCAGGCGCGCATCCACGTCAAGCTGGTCAGCAGCGTCGGCGTCGGCACCGTCGCCGCGGGTGTGTCCAAGGCCCACGCCGACGTCGTGCTGATCTCCGGCTACGACGGCGGTACCGGCGCGGCGCCGTTGACCAGCCTCAAGCACGCCGGTGTGCCCTGGGAGATCGGGCTCGCCGAGACGCAACAGACGTTGATGCTCAACGGGTTACGCGACCGCATCACCGTGCAGTGCGACGGTGGCATGCGCACCGCGCGTGATGTCATCGTCGCCGCCTTGCTCGGCGCCGAGGAGTACGGCTTCGCCACCGCCCCGCTGATCGTCTCGGGCTGCATCATGATGCGCGTCTGCCACCTCGACACCTGCCCGGTCGGCGTGGCCACCCAGAACCCGGAACTGCGCGCCCGCTTCACCGGCAAGCCCGAGTTCGTCGAGAACTTCTTCCGCTTCATCGCCGAGGACATCCGTAAATACCTGGCAGAGCTCGGGTTCCGCACCCTCGACGAGGCGATCGGGCACGCCGAGCTGCTCGACACCGACCAGGGTGTCGCGCACTGGAAGAGTCAGGGCCTCGACCTGTCGCCGATCTTCGCGGTGCCGCAGGACGGCCACACCGGCGAGCCCACGCCGCGACGCAAGATCCGCGACCAGTACCACGCACTGGACCAGGCCCTCGACCAGACGCTCATCCAGCTCGCCGAGGGAGCGCTCGAGGACGCCCATCCGGTCCGCCTCGAACTGCCCATCCGCAACGTCAACCGGACCGTCGGCACGCTGCTGGGCTCCGAGGTGACCCGCCGCTACGGCGCCCAGGGCCTGCCCGACGGCACCATCCACATCACCCTGACCGGTTCCGCCGGACAGTCGCTCGGTGCGTTCCTGCCGCCCGGCATCACACTGGAACTCGTCGGTGACGCCAACGACTACGTCGGGAAGGGATTGTCGGGCGGCCGGATCATCGTGCGACCGCCCGACGACGTGTTGTTCCTCGCCGAGGACAACGTGATCGCCGGCAACACCCTGCTGTTCGGCGCGACATCGGGCGAGGTCTACCTGCGGGGTCGCGCCGGAGAACGCTTCGCCGCCCGCAACTCCGGAGCGCTGACCGTCGTCGAGGGCGTCGGCGACCACGCCTGCGAGTACATGACCGGAGGCCGCGTGGTGGTCCTCGGTAAGACCGGTCGCAACATGGCCGCGGGCATGTCCGGTGGCATCGCGTTCGTCCTCGGCCTGGACCCGCGACGGGTCAACACCGAGATGGTCGAGCTGCAACGCCTGGACCCGGAGGATCTCGCCTGGCTGCGGGAAGTGATTTCCCGGCACGCCCAGTACACCGGCAGCAGCCTGGCCACGTCCGTCCTGTCGGACTGGCCCAGGCGCAGCACCCAATTCACCAAGATCATGCCCCGCGACTACCAGCGCGTCCTGGAAGCCACACTCACCGCCAAGCGGGAGGGACGCGACGTCGACACCGCGATCATGGAGGCCAGCCGTGGCTGATCCCACCGGATTTCTGAGAGTTCCGAAGGTCGAGGCGGCCAAGCGCCCCGTCGACGAACGCGTCGGCGACTGGCGTGAGGTCTACGAACAGCAGGACCCGAACCGTCGAGCGGCCGAGGTGGCCCAGCAGGCCCGGCGCTGCATGGACTGCGGAATCCCGTTCTGCCACTCCGGAACCGCGGGCTGCCCGCTGGGCAACCTGATTCCCGAGTGGAACGACCTGGTGCGCCGCGGCCGATGGGACGCGGCCAGCGACCGCCTGCACGCCACCAACAACTTCCCCGAGTTCACCGGCCGGTTGTGTCCCGCACCGTGCGAAGCCGCGTGTGTCCTGTCGATCTCCGAGGAGCAGACCGGCGGCAGTGTCACGATCAAGCGCATCGAGCAGACCATCGCCGACCACGCGTGGCTGAACGGCAAGGTCGAACCGCAACCCGCGGCCATCGCGTCCGGTAAGCGCGTCGCGATCGTCGGCTCCGGCCCGGCGGGATTGGCTGCGGCACAACAGCTCACCCGCGCCGGCCACGAGGTCACCGTCTACGAGCGCGACGACCGCATCGGCGGGCTGATGCGCTACGGCATCCCCGAGTACAAGCTCGAGAAGGCGACGCTGGATCAGCGCTTGGCCCAGATGCGCGCGGAGGGAACGCGATTCGTCACCGAGACGGAGGTCGGCGTCGACGTGTCCGTCGAACAGCTCCGCGCACAGTACGACGCCGTTGTGCTGGCCGTCGGCGCGCTGCGTGCGCGCGACAACGAGGTCGAGGGCCGTCACCTCAAGGGTGTCCACCTCGCGATGGAGCACCTGGTGCCCGCCAACAAGGAGTGCGAGGGCGACGGGCCGAGCACGATCAGCGCCGAGAGCAAGCACGTCGTGATCATCGGCGGCGGTGACACCGGTGCCGACTGCCTCGGCACCGCGCATCGGCAGGGCGCGCTGTCGGTCACCCAACTCGACTACAACCCCGAACCGCCCGAGACCCGCGACGACTCCCGCACACCGTGGCCGACGTGGCCGCTCGTGCTGCGCACCCGGCTCTCACCCGCACACGCCGAGGGCGGTGACCGCCGCTACGAGGTCGCCGTGCAGCGCTTCGTCGGCGACGACTCCGGTCACCTCCGCGCGCTGGAGATCGCCGAGGTCAAGGTCGAGCGTGACATGAAAAGCCCGGTAGGTCGCCGCGTCATCACCCCGGTCGGGGAACCGATGGAGATCCCCTGTGAGCTCGCGCTGTTGGCCATCGGTTTCGAGGGCGTCGAACACATGCCGCTGCTCGACGAACTGGGGTTGAGCCTCAACGGGCGCGGCGCTCTACCGTGTGGCTCGGACTGGCAGACCGACGCGCCCGGCGTGTTCGTCTGCGGCGACGCGCACCGGGGTGCGTCGTTGATCGTCTGGGCGATCGCGGAGGGCCGCAGCGCGGCGCACGCGGTCGACACCTATCTGATGGGGGAGTCGGATCTGCCGGCGCCGGTCATTCCGGGCGCACTTCCGCTGGCCGTCGTCTGAATCGATAACGACTATGCTCGAGTGTCGTGAATAGACGCGGGAAGATCGTCTGCACCCTCGGTCCGGCCACCGCGACCGATGACGCCGTTCGTGCGCTGGTGGCGGCCGGAATGGACGTCGCACGGCTCAACTTCAGCCACGGCGACTATCCCGATCACGAAGCCAACTACAAACGCGTCCGGTCCGCGTCGGACGCCACCGGCCGCGCGGTCGGCATCCTCGCCGACCTCCAGGGCCCCAAGATCCGGCTCGGCCGGTTCAAGGACGGTCCCACCTTCTGGGCCGCTGGAGAGACGGTGCGCATCACCGTCGACGACATCGAGGGCACCGCGGATCGCGTCTCGACCACCTACAAGCGCCTCGTCGAGGACGCCACGCCCGGGGACCGGGTTCTCGTCGACGACGGGAATGTCGGCCTGGTCGTCGAGCGCATCGAGGGCAACGACGTCATCTGCACCGTCACGGAGGGCGGTCCGGTCAGCAACAACAAGGGCATGTCGCTGCCCGGGATGAACGTGTCGGCGCCCGCATTGTCCGAGAAGGACGTCGACGATCTGGAGTTCGCGCTGCGCCTGGGCGTCGACTTCGTCGCGCTGTCGTTCGTCCGCTCACCGGCCGACATCGAACTCGTGCACGAGGTGATGGACCGCGTCGGACGCCGGGTGCCCGTCATCGCCAAACTCGAGAAGCCCGAAGCCATCGACAACCTCGAGGCCGTCGTGCTGGCGTTCGACGCCATCATGGTCGCCCGCGGCGACCTCGGCGTGGAGCTGCCGCTCGAGGAAGTCCCGCTGGTGCAGAAGCGCGCGATCCAAATGGCAAGGGAGAACGCCAAACCCGTCATCGTCGCGACGCAGATGCTGGAGTCGATGATCGAGAACTCGCGACCCACCCGCGCCGAGGCCTCCGACGTCGCCAACGCCGTGCTCGACGGCGCCGACGCGGTCATGCTCTCCGGCGAGACGTCCGTGGGCAAGTACCCGCTCGAGACGGTCAAGACGATGGCCCGCATCATCCATGCGGTCGAGGAGAACTCGGTGGCCGCGCCGCCGCTGACACATGTGCCCCGAACCAAACGCGGGGTCATCTCGTACGCCGCCCGCGACATCGGCGAGCGTCTCGACGCGAAGGCTCTCGTGGCCTACACCCAGTCGGGCGACACGGTGCGCAGGCTTGCACGGCTGCACACCCCGCTGCCGCTTCTGGCGTTCACCTCGCTGCCCGAGGTGCGCAGCCAACTCGCCCTGAGCTGGGGCACCGAGACGTTCATCGTTCCCCATATTCAGACCACCGACGGAATGATCCGCCAGGTCGACAAGTCGCTGCTCGAACTCGGCCGCTACAAGCGCGGCGATCTGGTGGTCGTCATCGCCGGTATCCCGCCGGGCACAGTGGGATCCACGAACCTGATCCATGTGCACCGGATCGGCGAGGACGACGTGTGAGGGCGGACTTCGACGAGCTGCTCGAGATACTCAGCCTCCGCCAGATCGCCGACGACGTCTACCTCGGCTCGCACCCCAGCAAGAACCCCGTGCGGACCTTCGGCGGGCAGATGATGGCCCAGTCGTTCGTCGCGGCCGGACGGAGCCTGAAGCACGCGACGCCGCCGAGCGCGATGTCGGCTCACTTCATCGCCGGCGGCGATCCGGAGAAGGACCTCGAGTACCACGTGGTGCGGCTCCGCGACGAACGCCGCTTCGCCAACCGCCGCGTCGACGTCATCCAGGACGGTGAGCTGCTGACCACGGCGATGGTGTCGTACCTGGCCGGGGGCCGCAGCCTCGAACACGCGATCACACCACCGGACCTACCGGACCCGGAGTCGCTGCCGCCGGTGGACGACCTGCTACGCGGTTACGAGGACGTCGTCCCGCATTTCGTCAACGCGTTGCGGCCGATCGAGTGGCGCTATACCAACGATCCGAGTTGGGTGATGCGCGACAAGGGCGAGAAGCTGCCGCACAACCGGGTGTGGATGAAGGCGCTCGGACAGATGCCCGAGGACCCTGTGCTGCACGCCGCCGCGCTGGTCTACTCGTCGGACACCACCGTGCTCGACTCGATCATCACCACCCACGGCCTGTCGTGGGGCTACGACCGGATCTTCGCGGTCACCACCAACCACTCCGTGTGGTTCCACCGGCCCGTGCGCTTCGACGAATGGCTGCTGTACTCCACCACTTCACCCGTGGCCGCCGACTCCCGCGGCCTGGGCACCGGCCACTTCTTCGACCGGTCCGGTCAGCCGGTCGCCACCGTGGTGCAAGAAGGAATCGTCAAGTACTTCCCGCCGCGCTGATCACGGTGTCGGTGTCAGCGTGACATCGAACTGGTCCTCCACGCGCTGCTGGAACTGCTCGGCGCACTGCTGCACCGCGTCCTGGTCGTTGCCCGCGCGCGAGATGCAGTCGATGTAGTCGGAGCCGCCCACCTCGTTGAAGCCCCAGACGGCGAGCCAGATGACGACGATGGCCTCGATGATGCTCAAGATGCCGAGCACGATGCCGGCCATGGCGACGCCGCCGTTGGTGGCCTCACCGCGTTTGGCCCTGTTCCATCCGATGAAGCCGAGGATCACGGCGACGACGCCGAGCACGACGCCGCCGAAGACGGATAGCAGCGCGATGATCGCGACGACCAGGGCGGCGATGCCGATGCCGTTCTTCGGTGCGTTCGCCGGTGGGGGATAGGCGTAACCCTGCGGCGGAGCTTGGGGATAGCCGCCGGGGTAGGCGCCGTACTGCGGCTGTTGCGGAGGCGGCGGTGGCGGCTGCTGTGGAGGCTGCGAAGGCGGTGGTGGCTGTGACGGCTGTTCCGGCTCGCTCATGCCGAGGAGGTTACTCCGCGACCAGCGAGAATGAGGGTAGGACACTCAATCTGGCCAGGTAGATGATGCGTGGCGACGACGACCGTGCGATCGGGGGCGAACAGTGCGCCAGGAGTGAGCAGACCGACGAGAATCCGGTCGGAATCCGCGGCGTCGAGGTGCTCGGTGGGTTCGTCGAGCAATACCGTCGGCGCCCTGCAGAGCAATGCGCGCGCCAGCAACAGGCGCCGGCGCTGACCGGCCGATACGGCGGCCGCCCCGCCTATGAGCACGGTCGCCAACCCCTCCGGCAGCGCGTCGAGCCAGTCACGGAGACCGACCCGTCGCAAAGCGGCCAGGATCTCGTCGTCGCTCGCATCGCCGCGTGCCACCAACATGTTGTCGCGCACCGTGGTGGCGAACAGGTGGGCGTCCTCGGCGAGAAAGACCGCAGTTGGGTCGCTTTCGGCGAGCGACAGCAACAGCGTCGTCTTGCCCGACCCGCTCGGGCCGACGATCGCCAGTCGATCACCGGCCGCCAGCGACACCTCCGGAACGTCGGGCCGCTCACGCTTGGAGTCGATCGGATCGGTGATCTCGGCGAGCCGACGCGCGGCGATGCGTGATCGGGTGAGCTGCACCGCGGCCGCGGGCAGCGCGGCGCTCGCCTCGAACGCAGACAGCGGCAACAGCATCAGGACCGCGAGCGTCGTCGGCGCGACCGAGTCGGCGATGCCGATCGCCGCGATGACGGCACCGACCACGCTGGCGCCGATCGCCGCTGTCGACGCCGCGGCGGCCATCGCGGCGGGCTTCGCCGCCAGGTCGGTGGCCCGTCCCCAGTCGCGGTGCCGACGCTCGGCCTGGGCGAGCACATCATCGAGTCGGCCGCCGATACGGAGCTCAGGCGCATGCTCGAGGGCACGCATCACCGCCACGTCACGTCCCGAATGATGCTGTGTCGCAGCTTCTTCGGTCGCTTCGGCGGCGCGGGCGGCCAGCACCGGTGCGATGACGCCCGCGATCAGCAGACACAACGCCAGCACGACCGCCGCTTCGAGAGAGATCAGGCCGATCCCGACCACGGCCGCCACTCCCAGCACGGCGGCGACGGCGATCGGCAGCACCGCCCGCACCAGGACGTCGGCGAGGTCGTCGACCGACGCGCCGATCCGGGCGACCAGCTCGCCGCTGGGCATCCGCATCGCGGTGTCGGCGGGCGCGTCCGCCAGCCGTCTGTACAGCGACTCTCGGGTGTCCGCCGCCGATCGCAGCGCGGTGTCGTGTGCCGCCAGCCGCTGGCAGTAACCGAGGACACCGCGGGAGATGCCGAGCGCGCGCACGGCCACCACCGCCACGGTGAGGTCGAGCACGGGAGGCATCTGCCATGCCCTCGTGATCAGCCACGCCGAGATCGCGGCCAGCGCCAGAGCGCTGCCCAACGACAGCACCCCGAGCAGCACCGCGAGCGACAGCCGCCCCAGCCGAGCCCTCAACAACTCACGCATCGACCAATTCCCCCACGGACAGGACCCGGTCACCGATCGCGCGCACCGGGGCGCGGTGCCCGACGACCACCACCGTCGCGCCGGCGCGCGCCCGATCGACGATCGCGTCGAGGACACGGGCTTCCATGGCCGCATCGAGGTGTGAGGTCGGCTCGTCGAGCAGCAGCACCTGCGCCGAGGAGCCCAGCGCCCGCGCCAACCCGAGCCGTTGGCGCTGACCGAGCGAAAGGCCGGTACCGTCTCGGCCGAGCTGGGTGTCCAGGCCGTCGGGCAGCGTTGTGTGCACCTCGTCGAATCCGGCTGCGCGGCAGGCCTCGTCGAGGTCGGATATGGGGCCGAACAGTTCGAGGTTGTCGCGGACGCTGCCCGGCACCAGCATCGGGCGATGCGGCAACCAGGCGACCTGGGCCCACCACGATGGCAGGTCGAGGTCGCCGACATCGACTCCGTTAATCGACACGTCGCCGGGGTGCAGGCCGAGGATCGTGTGCAGCAGCGTGGATTTCCCGGCGCCGTTGGGACCGGTCAGCACCGTCACCCGGCCCGGCTCCGCGTCAGCGTCGAGCGCTCCGAGGTGGATGGTGGCCCCCGTTGCGCGCATGACACGGGTGCCCGCGCGGTGGTCCGGCACGCTGTCGAGGAACCGCAGCGCGGCGTCGGCGGCGGTCTTGCCGTCCTGAGCGGCGTGGAACTCCACCCCGACCCGGCGCAGCGGCCAGAACACCTCGGGTGCGAGCAGCAGCGCGGTCAGCCCCGCGGTCAGCGTCATCTCGCCGAACACCAGTCGCAGGCCGATGCCGACGGCGACCAGTGCGACGCCCAAGGTGGCCAGCAGCTCAAGGACGAGCGCCGACAGGAACGCTATCCGCAGCGTGGCCATCGTCGAACGCCGATGCGCCGCAGACAGTTCGGTGATGCGGGTGACCGATCCCTCCAGCCGGCCCAACGCGCGCAGCGTCGGGATGCCCGCCACCAGGTCGAGCATCCGCGACTGCAGCGTGCTCATCGCCGTCAGGGCGGCCTCGGAGCGTTCCTTGGTCAGCAACCCGATCAGCACCATGAAGATCGGGATCAGCGGCAGCGCGATCAGAACGATGAGCGCCGAGCGCCAGTCCACCGCGGCGATCACCAGCACGGCCGCCGGGGTGAGAATACCGGCGAGGAACACCGCGGGCAGATACGCCGTCAGGAACGGTCGCAGACCGTCGAGTCCACGGGTGATCAGCGCCGCGGCGGTATCGCGTTCGGCCGCGAGAAGGCGCGGTGGCAGCGCGGTGACCGTTCGCAGAACCTGACCGGACAGGTCGGCGATCACCTGTGTGGCACCGGTCGACGCCAGCCTGCTCTGCAGCCAGTGCGCGGCGGTGCGAATCGCCCACAGCCCCAACAGAAGTGCGAGCGGACCGGTCCAATGCCGAAGGTGGCGGGTGCCGGGATCGGTGATGATCCCGACCACGATATCGGCGAGCACCACGGCCGCGCCGATTGTCGCCCCAGTGATGAGCACCCCGCACACCACCGACGCGACGAGATAGCGCCGCATCGCCCGCGAGGCCCGCCACAGATTCATGGCCTGCGCCGCGTCAATCCCACGGGGTCGGGTATCCGGTCAGCCGAGATGCGTTGCCGGAAAACCCAATACGTCCAACCCTGGTACAGCAGCACCAGCGGCGCGAACACCAGCGCGGCCCAGCTCATGATCGTCAGCGTGTACGGGCTCGACGCGGCGTTGTCGATCGTGAGGCTGTAGGCCGGGTCGATCGTCGACGGCATCAGGTTCGGGTAGAGCACGCCGAAGAGCAGAATCACGACCGCCGCGACGGCCATTGTCGAGTACGCGAACGCCCAGCCTTCTCCGACACCACGCCACACCCGGGCGGTGGCCGCCAGCTGCGCCAGACCGGCGACGAAGAGCACGACCCACGTCCAGTCCTTACCGTGCTCGAGCTGTGTCCACAGCCCGAACGACGCCAGTACCACCGTCACCGGCAGCGCCGCCCGGCCGGCGAACCGCAGAGCCTCTTCGCGCACTGCGCCATCGGTTTTCAGCGCCACGAACACGGCACCGTGGAACAGGAACAGCCCGGCAGTGGCGACGCCGCCGAGCAATGTGTAGCCGTTGAGCAGGTCGCCGATCGACGCATGCAGCCGCTTGTCGGCGTCGATGGGAAGGCCGCGCACCAGCGCGGCGAACGCGACACCCCACAGCACGGCGGGCACCCACGACCCGGCGGCGATCCCGATGTCGGCCCAACGGCGCCAACCGGGGTCGTCGACCTTGCCGCGCCACTCGATCGCCACGACGCGCAGGATCATCGACACCAGGATGGTCAGCAGGGGCAGGTACAGGCCCGAGAACATCGTTGCGTACCAGTCGGGGAAGGCGGCGAACATGGCGCCGCCCGCGGTGATCAGCCAGACCTCGTTGCCGTCCCAAACCGGGCCGATGGTGTTGAGCACCGCGCGTCGGCGCCGCTCGGTGTCCTGGCCCGCGCCGCGGCCCAACAACCCCATTAACATCCCGACACCGAAGTCGAATCCCTCGAGGACGAAGAACCCGAGGAACAACCCGGCCATCACGACGAACCACAGCTCTTGTAGCGCCATTGCCACCAGCTCCTTAGTACGCGAACGACAACGGAGCCACCTCGTCGCTGCCGGGCGGTAGCGGGGCGGCGGGCTCCGAATCGTGTTCCTGCGGCCCTTCGACGGTGTAGCGGCGGATGAGCCAGAACCAGATGACCGCGAGCACCGCGTAGATCACCGTGAACGCGACCAGTGAAAGGACGACCATGCCGACCGAGTGCCCGGAGACCCCTTCGGCGACGGTCAACCGGATCATCGGGTCGCCGGTCGGGTTGGGCACGACGACCCAGGGCTGGCGGCCCATCTCGGTGAACACCCACCCGGCGCTGTTGGCCAGGAAGGGTGCCGGCATCGCGACAAGCGCGAAGCGGGAAAGCCAGCGAGAGCGAGGAATCCGGCGTCGGCGCGTCAGCCACAGCACCGCGACCGAGAACAGCACCGGCACGGCGAGCAGGCCGATCATGGCGCGGAAGGACCAGTACGTCACGAACAGGTTGGGCCGGTAGTCGCCGGGCCCGAACTTCTCTACGTACTGGCTCTGAAGGTCTTTGACACCTTCGAGGCGCACCCCCTCGAACTCGCCCTTGGCCAGGAACGGCAGCACATAGGGGACGTCTATGAGGTGGACGACGCTGTCGCAGTTGTTGTGGGTGCCGACCGTTAGGATGGAGAAGTCCGGATCGGTTGCGGTGTGGCACAACGATTCCGCCGACGCCATCTTCATCGGCTGCTGCTCGAACATGAGCTTGCCCTGGACGTCGCCGGAGGCGACGAGGCCAAGCGTCGCGGCCAGCACGACGATGCACCCCAGTACCGCGGCGGGGCGGAACATGGTCTGCGCCTCGTCGCGGTCGTCGTTGCGCGCGCGGATCATCCACCAGACGCACACGCCGGCGACGAACGTCCCTGCGGTGAGGAGCGCCCCGAACACCGCATGCGTGAATGCGGCCAGCGCGGTGTTGTTCGTGAACAGCGCGACAATGCTGGTCAACTCGGCACGACCGGTCTCCGGGTTGAGCCGTGCGCCGACGGGATGCTGCATCCATGAGTTCGCGGCGATGATGAAGAACGCCGACAGGTTCACTGCGACGGCGACCACCCAGATGCAGGCGAGGTGGACGAGTCGGGGGAGCCGGGTCCAGCCGAAGATCCACAAGCCGAGGAATGTCGACTCGAAGAAGAAGGCGGCCAGGCCCTCCATCGCCAGCGGTGCGCCGAAGACGTCCCCGACGAACCGCGAGTATTCGCTCCAGTTCATGCCGAACTGGAACTCCTGGACGATGCCGGTGGCCACGCCCAGGGCGAAGTTGATCAGGAACAGCTTGCCGAAGAAGCGGGTGAGGCGGTACCAGGACGTGTTGCCGGTGAGCACCCACGCGGTCTGCATGACCGCGATCAGCGGCGCCAGCCCGATGGTCAGCGGAACGAAGATGAAGTGGTAGACGGTGGTGATTCCGAACTGCCACCGCGACACATCGAGCGCGTCCATCTCACCCTCTCCCGTGGCTGTGGCACCAGCCTACGACAGGGTGTAGTAGACGTCAGTGTGGGTTAGCTCACCGACTCTTCAGCCGCAGGTGAAGGGGCCGATCCGCCGGTGCCGAGATCTTTGGACGCCTTGCGGATGCCGAACGCCGTCACGATCTCGAAGACGCCGATCACGATCAGCGAGATGCCGGCCACCACGGTCAGGATCGCCAGCGACTCGAACGGGGCCGCGAGCATGATGACGCCTGCGATCAGGCTGACCACGCCGACGAAGATCTCCCATGCGCGGCCGGGCAGTGTCGGATCGCTGATCGCCGAGACCGCTGTGGCGACACCACGGAAGATGAAGCCGATGCCGATCCAGATCGCCAGCAGCAGGATCGATTCCTGCAGGCTGCGGAAGCACAGCACGGCGAGAATCAGGGCCGCGGCACCGGAGATGAACAGCAGGACCCGGCCGCCGGCCGAGACATGGAGACTGAACGCGAAGATCACCTGCGCGATGCCGGCGACCAGCAGGTAGGCGCCGAAGAAGATCGCCGCGATCACGATGGTCTTACCCGGCCACAACCAGACGGCTACGCCGAGCGCTACCGCGAGGAGTCCGGAGACCAGGGTCGTTTTCCAGAGATGCCGCAGCAAGCTGGGCGGGGTGGTGCTAGTCATTGGCGCAGTGTGGCATAGCTGAGCGGAAGGGATCGTCGCATTTCGGTATCGATTCGACCCCCAGTCCCCGAACCGCCACGTACGCACGCGTTTGGTTCCCCTGCCGCGGCGTGTGCTCTCTACTACTGTTCCGTTACCGGTGCTTGGTACCGGTTACACGACGTAGAAAGTAGGGGCATCCGTGTTAGGTGACTGTCACAACCGTCGAGGTAAATTCTGGCGCTTCGCAGTCGTATTCGCTGCGTCCGGCGTGCTGGCGCTGTCCGGCTGCGCCAGCGGCGAAGGAGGCGGCGGCGGTGGTGATTCCACCAGCGCACAGGCGACCGTCTCGGCGGCCAAGGTCGACGAGATCGCCAACACCGTGCCAGAGGCCATCAAGTCGTCCGGCAAGTTGGTCATCGGCGTCAACATTCCCTACGCGCCCAACGAATTCAAGGATCCCAGCGGAAAGATCGTCGGCTTCGACGTCGATCTGATGAACGCGATCGCGGCCACGCTCGGGTTGACGCCCGAATACCGGGAATCGGATTTCGCGAAGATCATCCCGTCGATCCAGGGTGGCACCTACAACGTCGGGATGTCGTCGTTCACCGACACCAAGGAACGTGAGAAGACGGTCGATTTCGTCACGTACTTCAATGCGGGCACGATGTGGGCGCAACGGCCGGGTTCGCAGATCGACCCGAACAACGCGTGCGGCAAGAAGGTCGCGGTGCAGGCCACCACCACACAAGAGGCGGAAGAACTTCCGGCGAAGAACAAGGCGTGCATCGATGCCGGCAATCCGCCGATCGAGATCGTTCCGTTCGACGGACAGGACGCCGCCACCAACGCGGTGGTGCTCGGCCAGGTCGACGCGATGTCGGCGGATTCGCCGGTGACCTCGTACGCGATCAAGCAGAGCAACGGCAAACTCGAACCCGCCGGTGACATCTTCGACTCGGCGCCGTACGGCTGGCCGGTGCAGAAGGGGTCGGCGCTCGCCCAGTCGCTGCAGAAGGCGCTCGAGCATTTGATCAACGAGGGCACATACCGCGAAATCGCCGCCAACTGGGGCGTCGAGAACGGGATGATCGACAAGCCAGTCATCAACGGCGCCGTCTCGTAGAGGACGTTTCATGACCGATGTCGACACGCCGTCACCCGTAGCCCCGGCCGCCATCGACGCGGTGCCCCTGCGCCATCCGTGGCGGTGGGTGGCGGCGGTCGTCATCGTCATTCTCGTCGCCCTGTTCCTCTACGGCGCGGCGACCAACGAGTCCTACCGTTGGTCGACTTACTGGGAGTACCTGTTCAACGAGCGGGTGTTGAAGGTCGGTGTCCTCAACACACTGCAACTGACCATCTATTCGATGGTGCTCGCCATCGCACTCGGCGTGCTGCTCGCGGTGATGCGGCTGTCGCCGAATCCGGTATTGAAAGCCGTTGCGTGGGTGTATCTGTGGATCTTCCGCGGCACCCCGGTGTACGTGCAGCTGGTGTTCTGGGGGCTGTTGCCGACGATCTACCAGAACATTCAGCTGGGCGTGCCGTTCGGACCCTCGCTGCTACAGGTGAACCTGCAGTCGCTGTCGATCCCGTTCCTGCTGGCGATTCTCGGTCTTGCGCTCAACGAGGCCGCGTACATGGCCGAGATCATCCGCGCGGGAATCAGTTCCGTGCCCGAAGGCCAGGCGGAGGCGTCGACAGCGCTGGGTATGTCGTGGGGAATGACCATGCGGCGCACCGTCCTTCCGCAGGCGATGCGGGTGATCATCCCGCCGACCGGCAACGAGGTCATCAGCATGCTCAAGACCACCTCGCTGGTGACCGCGGTGCCGTTCACGCTGGACCTGTACGGCATCACCTCGCGTGAGATCGCCGCGCGCATCTTCGAACCCGTGCCGCTGCTGCTGGTCGCCGCGACGTGGTACCTGGCGATCACCAGCGTGCTCATGATCGGCCAGTACTACCTCGAGCGGTATTACTCGCGCGGTGCGTCGCGCAAGCTCACCACCAAACAACTCGAGGCGCTGGCCAAGGCGCAGACGCTGGGGGAGGCCCACCCGTGACACCGATGGTGAAGGCCGAGGCCGTCTGCAAGAACTTCGGTGCGCTGCAGGTGCTCAAGGGCGTCACGCTCGAGATCGGTCGCGGCGAGGTGCTGTGCATGGTCGGGCCGTCCGGTTCGGGCAAGTCGACGTTCCTGCGGTGCATCAACCATCTCGAACAGGTCAACGCCGGGCGACTGTACGTGGACGGCGAGCTGATCGGATATCGCCAACGGGGCAACAAACTTCATGAGATGCCTGCGCGGGAGGCCGCCCGCCAGCGCCGTGACATCGGCATGGTGTTCCAACACTTCAACCTGTTTCCGCACCGCACGGCGCTGGAGAACGTCGTCGAGGCGCCCATCCACGTCAAACGCGTCAAGAAGGACGAGGCGATCGCCCGCGCCCGCGACCTGCTCGATCAGGTGGGCCTGTCCGCGAAGGCCGACGCCTATCCGGCGCAGTTGTCCGGTGGTCAGCAGCAACGCGTGGCGATCGCCCGCGCACTGGCGATGACCCCCAAGCTGATGCTGTTCGACGAGCCCACCTCGGCGCTCGACCCCGAACTCGTCGGCGAGGTGCTCGAGGTGATGAAAAAGCTTGCGGCCGAGGGTATGACGATGGTGGTGGTGACGCACGAGATGGGGTTCGCCCGCGAGGTGGCCAACCATCTGGTGTTCATGGACGGCGGGGTGGTCGTCGAGAGCGGGCCACCGCGCGAAGTGTTGTCCAACCCGAAACACGAACGCACGAAAGCGTTTCTGTCCAAGGTGCTGTAGACAGATGCCGGCAAGCACCCCGGATCCCGCCACACCGCTGTGGCGCGCGGCACAGGTCTTCCGATTGCTCAGTTGCCTGTACGCCCTCGGGTTCCAGGTGTCGGTGAATCCCGACCTGGAGCGGCCGGGGCTGGCGTGGTCGCTGTTCGCCGTGCTGATCGGGTGGAGTGCGGTGTGCGCGGTGGCCTATCTGCAGGGGTTCGGCCGACGCCCGGCCTGGGTGCTGGCCGAGATTGCGGTGGTCGTGGCTTTGGTCCTGTCGACCGAACTGGTCGCGTCGTCGCAGTGGGCGTTGGACAACCAGTCCTGGCCAACGACGTTGTGGGCAACCAACGCAACCATTTCGGCGGCGATCGTCGCAGGCCCGATCGCGGGCATGTTCGCCGGAGTGGCGGTGATGGTTGCCAGCACCCTCGTCAAAGGCTTCATCAACTACGACGTCTGGCGCAACGCGACGATTGTCATCGAACTCGCGGTCGGCCTCGCCGTGGGTATGGCCGCGCAGACCGCGCGGCGGGCGCATACGGAACTGGAGCAGGCCGCGCGGTTGGCTGCGGCCCACCAGGAGCGGGAGCGGTTGTCCCGCGAGGTGCACGACGGTGCCATCCAGGTGCTCGCGCTGGTGTCGCGCCGCGGCCGCGAAATCGGCGGCGAGACCGCCGAACTCGCCGATCTCGCCGGCCAGCAGGAGCGTGCGCTGAGGCGACTGGTCAGCTCTGGGGAGAGCGAACCCCGCGTCGGGGCGATGACCGACGTCGGGGCGCTGTTGCGGCAGCGTGCGTCGGACCGAGTATCGGTCAGCCTGCCCGCCGATCCCGTTCTGCTGGACGCCGTCGTCGCCACCGAGTTGTCTGCTGCCGTAGTCAACGCGCTCGACAATGTGGTCGCCCACGCCGGACCGGACGCGCACGCCTACGTGCTGCTCGAAGACCTCGGCGACGCGGTCACGGTCAGCATCCGGGACAACGGCACGGGCATTCCGGAGGGGCGGTTGGCGGAGGCGGAGCGAGAGGGTCGCATCGGCATCTCGAAATCCATTGTGGGACGGATGAAGTGGCTCGGTGGCAGCGCCAAGCTGATCACCGGGCCGGAGAGCGGGACGGAATGGGAACTGACGCTACCCCGACGGTGATGGTCGTCGACGACCATCCCATCTGGCGTGACGCGGTGGCCCGCGACCTCGCCGAGGACGGCTTCACCGTGGTCGCGACCGCCGACGGGGTGGGTGCGGCGCGGCGCCGCGCGGCGGCGGTCCAGCCGGACGTCGTGGTGATGGACATGCGGCTCGCCGACGGTGATGGCGCGCAGGCGACCGCGGAAGTGCTGGCCGTGTCGCCGTCATCGAAGATTTTGGTGTTGTCGGCGTCCGACGAGCGGGAGGACGTTCTCGAAGCCGTGAAGGCCGGGGCGACCGGCTATCTGGTGAAGAGCGCCTCGAAGCAGGAACTCGGCGACGCGGTTCGCGCCACCTCCGAGGGCAGGGCCGTCTTCACGCCCGGCCTGGCGGGGCTGGTGCTCGGCGAGTACCGGCGGATCGCCCAGAATCGCGGCGACGGACCGGAAACCCCGAGCCTGACCGAGCGGGAGACCGAGATCCTTCGCTATGTCGCCAAGGGTCTGACTGCCAAGCAGATCGCCGCCCGACTGTCGCTGAGCCACCGCACGGTCGAGAACCACGTGCAGGCCACCTTCCGCAAGCTGCAGGTCGCGAACCGTGTCGAACTGGCGCGCTACGCGATCGAACACGGGCTAGACGAGTAGTCCTACTCATCCGGTCGGGCCGTCGCGCTGTGACGATGGCTGCATGACCGAACCGCAGCGTGCCGTCATCGCCCGCCTGTCCGCCGATGTCTCCGCGATCTCCGCATATCTGGCGCGGGTGTCGTCGGATCTGACCGAGCTCGACAGGCTGCTGGTCTCGACGCCGGCGCAACAACAGCCGCAGCACCCGCCGCAGCCCTACGCCGCTCCTGCCGCGTATCCGCCGCCTTACGGTGCGCCCGTGGCGAAGCCGCCCCGCGACGAGGGATGGATCGGCAAGCTACTGGCGGTCGCCGGCGTGGCCGTGACGCTGATCGGCGTCGTGTTCCTGCTCGTGCTGGCCGCGCAGGCGGGCCTGCTGCGACCGGAGATCCGCGTCGCGGCGGGTGTGGTCCTGGCAGGTGGGCTCGTTGGCGCCGGCTGGTGGCTGAACCGCAGGCCCGGCGGCCGCACCGGCGCGATCGCGTTGGCGGCGACCGGTATCGCTGCGGCCTACATGGACGTCATCGCGGTGACCACCATCTACGAGTGGATGTCTCCGCCCGTCGGTCTGGTGCTCGCCGCCCTGATCGGGGGAGGCGGGCTCACGCTGGCCCGCCGCTGGAACTCCGAGCAGCTGGGCTTGCTCGTCCTGATCCCGCTGCTGGCGCTGGCCCCGGTGGTGGTCGGTGGCGTCACGCTGTTGCTCGTGGCGTTCATGCTCGCGCTGTCGGCGGCCTCGTTGCCGGTGCAGATCGGCAAGGACTGGCTCTGGCTGCACGCCGCACGCGTCGCGGCGGCCACGCTGCCGCTGCTGATGGCGCTCGTCGGCGTGTACTTCGACGACGGACACGATGCGTGGCTGGCCGGTGCGTGCGGCATCGCGGCGTTGCTCGCGATCGCCGGTGCGCTGATTCTGTTGCCGTACATCGCGAACAAGCGGGTGATGGCCATCCTCACCGGGGCCGGCATGCTGCCTGTGCTGTCGGTCTCGTTGGCGGTCGACCGTGTCGTCGCCGCGCTGATGGCGGCGGCGCTCGCCGCAGGACTGTTGGCGATCGTGTTCGTGGCCGACCGGTTGCCGGGGGTCGACAGCGCGGTACGCCGGATCTGGGCGGTGCTCTCGGCGATATCGGCGGTGGTCGCGGTCATGGTGGCGTTCGACGGTCCGATCGCGGGACCGGTCCTGCTGGCGATGGCGCTGATGGTCGCACTGGCCGGGCGCGAACACGTCACGGCCGAGGCGGTCTCGATCGGCTTTGCGGCCGTCGGGTCGCTCTACTACCTGCATTGGGCGCCGCCCGACACGCTGCTGTGGGGAACGTCGATGAGCGGGGGCGTGGCCGCGTCGACGCTGGTCGCGAGCGTGCTGCTGATCGCGTGGAGCGTCGCGATCGTGTGGGCGTTCGATCCGCGTAATTCCGCGTTGTGGGCGGTCGCGGCCGCCGTGGCTGGATACGCGATCACGACGTTCACCGTCACCGTGGGTGTGCTGGTCGGGGGCACCGACAGCGGGTTTTATGCGGGCCACATGGTCGCCACGATCAGTTGGATCGCACTGGCGGCCGCATTGTTCGGCTATGCGGCGCGGCTGCCGCGGGCGGACCGGTCGGTGCCGATCGGCGGGGGATTGGCCCTGGTGGCCGCGGCGATGGCCAAGCTGTTCCTCTTCGACCTCGGCACGCTCGACGGCATCTTCCGCGTTGTGGTGTTCATCGTCGTCGGTCTCGTCCTCCTCGGCATGGGCGCCGGCTACGCCCGCCTACTGGAGAAGCAGGACCAGCGGAGCCCAAATGTGACCGGTGACACATGCTAAACTGGACTGAGTCCAGAATAGGAGGTGTTGTAGAGGCCATGAGCACATCTACACGTCGTTCGGAGACAGAAGTACAGGGATTTCAAGCGTCGCCGGAGTTCGCCGCGAACCTGCAGCGGGTTCTGGTGGACCTGATCGAGCTGCACCTGCAGGGCAAGCAGGCGCACTGGAACATCGTCGGCACCAACTTCCGGGACCTCCATCTCCAGCTCGACGAGCTGGTCGACTTCGCCCGCGAGGGCAGCGACACGATCGCCGAGCGAATGCGGGCCTTGGAGGCCACGCCGGACGGTCGCACGGACACGGTCGCCGCCACCACCACGCTGCCGCAGTTCCCGGCGTACGAGGTGAGCACCCAGGAGGCGGTCGATCTGATCGCCGGCCGGATCTACGCCGCGGTCGACACGATGCGCCAGGTGCATGACGCCGTCGACGCCGAGGACCCCAGCACCGCCGACGTCCTGCACCAGCTGATCGATGGCCTGGAGAAGCAGGCGTGGCTGATCAAGTCGGAGAACCGCAAGGTCTAGCGCACATTCCACAGTGCGTCGTTTTCCGCGATCGGGGTATATCTCGGGGCGTGACTGTGACACGCGATATCCACGCCTCCCGTCAGCAGGTCTGGGACGTCATGGCCGACGGGTGGACGTACTCACAATGGGTGGTCGGCAACAGCCGCATGCGCGCCGTCGACCCGAACTGGCCGGCGCCGGGAGCGGAAATCCGGCATTCGGTGGGCGTCTGGCCGCTGCTGCTCAACGACGTCACCGTCGTCGAGAAGAGCACCCCGCCCGAGGAACTGGTGCTGCACGCCAAGGGCCGTCCCTTCGGCGGGGCGCGAATCATCCTGCGGCTCTTCGACATTCCCGACGGCTGCCGGGTTGAGATGACCGAGTTCCCGGTCAGCGGACCCGCCGCGATGATGCCGAACAAGCTGAC
This sequence comes from Mycobacterium sp. E136, assembly GCF_001666865.1. Lineage (NCBI taxonomy): Bacteria > Bacillati > Actinomycetota > Actinomycetes > Mycobacteriales > Mycobacteriaceae > Mycobacterium > Mycobacterium sp. E136. The sequence continues at coordinate 20,450 of NZ_LZJE01000370.1, read as the reverse complement.
CGATATCGCCGCCTATCCCCGTAACCGGGAAACCCTGTGGCGGCTCGCGGCGCTGGCCGAGCGGCTCAAACCGACTGAGGTCGACGACTGAGCGGTTCGAGCTCGACCGCCTCACGCACGGCGGCATCGTCGCGCCGTCCGACCAGGTACCACGTCGTCATGACGCCCTTGCCCTTGACCTCGACCTCACCGCGGGGCTCGAGCACGAACGTGCTGCGCAGGCGTTCGGCGACATCGTCGGGTACCTGGATGCGGCCCTCGACGTCGGTGGTCTCCATGCGGGACGCCACGTTGACGGCATCACCCCACACGTCGTAGAAGAACTTGCGCGCCCCGACAACCCCGGCGACCACCGGGCCGGCGGCGAGACCGATGCGCAGCGGCACCCTGCGGCCCCGCGGGTCGCGCAGGTCGGCGACGGCGTCGGCCATGTCGAGCGCCAGGCAGGCCAGGGCTTCGAGGTGGTCCGGGCGGGGGTGTGGCACACCGCTGACCACCATGTAGGAGTCGCCGCTCGTCTTGACCTTCTCCAGGCCGTGGCGGTCGACGAGCGCGTCCAGGTCCGTGTAGAGCCGGTCGAGGAACCGGACCAGATCGCACGGATTGGTGTCGCTGGCCCGCAACGTGTAGCCGGCGATGTCGGCGAACAGGATCGACGCGTCGTCGTACCGGTCGGCGATGACGGTGCGGCTCGGGTCCTTGAGCCGCTCGGCGATGGTCGCGGGAAGGATGTTGGCCAGGAGGCGTTCAGACCGCTCGTATTCGGCCTCCATCGCCAGGCGTGCCCGGCGGATCTCCCGCAGCGCGAACCACAACGTGGCGATGACGAGGATCCACGCGGTGGCGACGGTCAGGATGAACGAGGTCGTACGGGCCCAATCCGGTTGTATGCCGGTGTTATCCGGCACCAAGTACTCCAGAAGCACCACCGTCACCGCACCCAACGCCGACAGCACCGACGCCAGCAGGATGTGGTCGATGCCGAGGATGACCACCATGATCGCGGCCGCCACGACGAAGTAGAACTGCAACCCCGATCCGGTGCCGAGCTGGATGCACTGGATCGTGATGGTCACGAACGCGACGACGAAGAACACCAGCGGCGCGACGAGCTCGCCGAAGCGGCACAGCAGCGGGATCGCTGCGAACGCCACGGCGCTGATGAGGCTGAGAACCGGAATCCACCACACCTCGACCCCGACGATCAGACCCTGGAAACCGAAGAAGGCGCTGATGGCCGCGCTGATCATCGCTGTGACGTCGAGGACTCGCCGGCGTCGCACGGACATTTCCGCGTGGTGCCGAATCCGGGCGGGCGTCCGGCTCTCGAGCGCCACTTCGGGCACGCAGACCGGCCGCAGCCTCATCTCCACGGTTAGAGCGTAACGCCGAACACATTCGACCTGCTGATTCTCGGTGCCCTCGGTGAGACTCGAACTCACACTGTCACGATTTTGAGTCGTGTGCCTCTGCCAATTGGGCTACGAGGGCATTCGCTGTGGCGCGGCTTACCACCATAGATGATGCCCCGAACTCGCTGAACGGCACTGCTACCGCCACAATGGCTTCCATGGCAACCGCTGCTGGGTCACCGCCCGACGCCGTGAAGGCCCGCCGAGTTCTCGTCGCCGAGGACGAGGCGCTCATCCGGATGGATCTCGCCGAGATGCTCCGCGAAGAGGGCTACGAGATCGTCGGAGAGGCGGGTGACGGGCAGGAGGCGGTCGATCTGGCCGAGAGCCTGAAGCCCGACCTCGTGATCATGGACGTCAAGATGCCCCGCCGCGACGGCATCGACGCGGCCTCCGAGATCGCCGGTAAGCGCATCGCACCGATTGTCATCCTGACCGCGTTCAGCCAGCGGGAATTGGTCGAACGGGCCAGGGACGCCGGCGCCATGGCCTACCTGGTCAAACCGTTCACCATCACCGACCTCATCCCGGCCATCGAGGTGGCGGTGAGCCGCTTCGGGGAGATGGCCGCGCTGGAGCAGGAAGTGGCGACGCTGTCCGAGCGATTGGAGACACGCAAGCTCGTCGAGCGGGCCAAGGGTTTGCTGCAAACCAAGCAGGGGATGACTGAACCCGAGGCGTTCAAGTGGATCCAGCGCGCCGCGATGGACCGGCGCACCACCATGAAACGCGTAGCCGAAGTGGTGCTCGAAACCCTCGACACGCCGAGCGAAGCACCAGAGTCGAGCTAACTCCCGGCCCGGCAGCCCGAAAGAATCCGGTTTCCGAAGATGCGGTTCGGCCACGACACCCGCCACGCATGGGTCAACAACGCGCACCAGCGTCAACCGTTGGCTATGGTCTTCCCGGAACGTCGCCGCCCCCGCCCCCCGGGCTGAGGCGCCGTCGCCGACTAACCCAATGACCCGGAGGTGAAGCGTGCGCGGTCGCATGGCACGGAGAGCATTTGCTATCAGCAGCGCTGGTCTGGTCGTACTCGGCATAGCCGGCTGCCAACAGTCGGAGCCGAGTGAGGGCGGCGGGGCGCAGACCGATCTCAAGATCGTCGAACAGATCCAGATCGACGAAAACGGTGCCGAGGTCAAGGCCGACGAGGGCGCCGCGCCCGCCGACCCCGCAGGGGACGGCAACGCGCAGTGCCCGCCGGTGTCGATCGCCATGGCCGGGGCGCTCAACGGCCCCGATGCCGCACTGGGTATCAACATCAAGAACGGCATCCAGTTGGCCGTCGACAAGCACAACGCCGCCAACCCCGGCTGCCAGGTTCAGTTGAAGACCTTCGACACCGAAGGTGATCCGCAGAAGGCCACCCAGATCGCGCCGCAGATCATCAACGACGCGTTCACCATCGGTCTGATCGGTCCCGCCTTCTCCGGTGAGACCATGGCCACCGGCGACGTGTTCAACCAGGCCGGCCTCGTCGCCGCGACGGCCTCGGCGACCAACGTCACGCTGTCCGACAAGGGGTGGCGGACGTTCTTCCGCGGCCTGGGCAACGACGGCGTGCAGGGCCCGTCGGTCGCCAACTACCTGAAGAACACGCTGGGCCACAAGAAGGTCTGCGTGGTCGACGACAGCACCGACTACGGTCTGGGCCTGGCGCAGACCGTGCGCGAGACGCTCGGCCCGGTGGCCGACTCGTCGTGCAACATCTCGGTCAAGAAGGGCGACAAGGACTTCTCGGCGGCGGTGACCCAGATCAAGGGCGCCAACCCGGATTCGGTCTTCTTCAGCGGCTACTACGCCGAAGCCGCGCCGTTCGTGCAGCAGCTTCGGGACGGCGGCTACGAAGGGACGTTCGCCAGCGCCGACGGCACCAAGGATCCGGAGTTCGTCAAGCAGGCCGGCGACGCATCCAAGGAAGCGGTGCTGTCGTGCCCGTGCGGGCCGGCCACCGGCAGCTTCGCCGACGAGTACACCAAGAAGTTCAACCAGGAACCCGGCACCTACAGCAGCGAGGGCTACGACCTGGGCACGGTCCTGTTGAAGGGCATCGACTCGGGCGCCATCACCCGGCCGGCGCTGCTCGACTTCGTCCGCAACTACGACGGCCGCGGTGTGGCCCGCCAGTACCAGTGGACGCCGAACGGCGAACTGACCACCAGCCTGATCTGGATCTACAAAGTTCAATAGCCCGCAGACGGAACGCGTCCGAGGCCGAAAGGCTCGGACGCGTTTTCGCTAGAGGCCCGTTCCCGCGAGGAGCCGCCACCGGATGACCGGGATCCCACCCGAGTGCGTCGACCAGTACACCTGCCTGGCCGCCAACATCAGCTTCAACCTGGACGGGTTGCGAGACGGCTTCTGGCAGTTGACGATCGACGGGCTGTCCTGGGGCGCGATCTACGCACTGGTGGCGGTCGGCTACACGCTGGTCTACGGCGTGCTGAAACTGATCAACTTCGCGCATTCGGAAGTGTTCATGTTCGGCATGTTCGGCGCGTACTTCTGCCTCGACATGATCCTGGGCTTCACGCCGAGCGGTAACACCTACAACAAAGGCGTCGCGCTCACGATCCTGTATCTGGCGATCGCGATGCTGTTCGCGATGGCGGTATCCGGTGCAACCGCAATCGGTTTGGAGGCGGTGGCATACCGGCCGCTGCGCCGCCGCAAGGCCGAACGCCTGTCGTTCCTGATCACCGCCATCGGTATGTCGTTCGTGCTGCAGGAGTTCGTGCACTTCATCCTGCCGAAGATCATCGACGGGTACGGCGGCTCCAACGCACAACAACCGATCCGGCTCGTCGCACCGCAGACGCAGTTCACCGTCTTCGGGTCCGCGGTCTCCAACATCACGCTAATCATCGTCGGCGCTGCGCTGGTGCTCGCGCTGATGACCGATCTGACCATCAACCGAACCAAGTTCGGCCGCGGGATCCGGGCGGTGGCCCAAGACCCGGACACCGCGACCCTGATGGGCGTCTCACGGGAACGCATCATCATGCTGACGTTCTTGATCGGCGGTCTGCTGGCCGGGGCGGCCGCGCTGCTGTACACGCTGAAGGTTCCGCAAGGCATCATCTACTCCGGCGGATTCCTGCTCGGCATCAAGGCGTTCTCGGCCGCGGTCCTCGGCGGCATCGGCAACCTGCGCGGCGCCCTGCTGGGCGGTCTGCTGCTCGGCATCATGGAGAACTACGGGCAGGCGGTGTTCGGTACGCAGTGGCGCGACGTCGTCGCGTTCGTCCTGCTCGTTCTCGTTCTGTTCTTCCGGCCGACGGGGATACTCGGCGAAAGCCTCGGGAAGGCGCGAGCATGAAGACCGGCGAGAAACTCCTGGCGCCCGGCGACGCGTTGCGTCGTCGGTGGGACGGGCTTTCCCGCGTACAGAAGTGGGGCTTCGGCGCGGTCGCCTTCGGCCTGCTGGCGCTGTTGCCCATGTTCCCGCCGCCGTTTTTGACCACGCCGAACATCAGCTTCGGCGGCACCATGGCCCAGTTCGCGATGGTCGCGATCATCGCGATCGGCCTCAACGTCGTCGTCGGCCAGGCGGGCCTGCTCGACCTCGGCTACGTCGGCTTCTACGCCGTCGGCGCGTACACCGTCGCGCTGCTCACCAGCCCCAACAGCCCGTGGAACAAGATGGGACCCACCGGATGGTTCAACGAGCACTGGGCGTGGTTGGCGTGTGTGCCGCTGGCGATGGCCATCACCGCACTGACCGGTTTGATCCTGGGCACACCGACGCTGAGGCTGCGCGGGGACTACCTGGCGATCGTCACGCTGGGCTTCGGCGAGATCATCCGGCTTCTGGCCGACAACCTCGCCGAGGTGACCAACGGGCCCCGTGGCCTCAACGAGGTCGCCTACCCGCGGATCGGCGCGACCGACCGCGTGCCCGACGGAGTCTTCTCGAGCGGCAACTCCGCGGGCGACGCCAACTACGGCACGTGGTGGTTCTGGCTCGGCATCATCCTGATGATCGGGATCCTGCTGCTGGTCGGGAACCTCGAACGCAGCCGCGTCGGCCGCGCCTGGATCGCGATCCGGGAGGACGAGGACGCCGCGGAGGTGATGGGCGTCAACACGTTCCGGTTCAAGCTGTGGGCGTTCGTGATCGGCGCGGCGATCGGCGGGCTGTCCGGGGCGCTGTACGCGGGCCAGGTGCAGTTCGTCGCGCCGCCGACGTTCAACATCATCAACTCGATGCTGTTCCTGTGCGCAGTGGTGCTCGGCGGGCAGGGCAACAAGCTTGGCGTGGTGGTGGGCGCGTTCGTCATCGTCTACCTGCCGAACCGGCTGCTGGGTGTCGAATTCCTCGGCATCAACCTCGGTGACCTGAAGTACCTGTTCTTCGGTCTGGCGCTGGTGATGCTGATGATCTTCCGGCCGCAGGGTCTGTTCCCGGCCCGAGCGCAGCTGCTGGCATACGGCAAGGCCGCACGCGACCTGCTGCGCTCGCCGGAGAAGGATTCCGCGCGATGACCATCGAGGAACTGGCGGGCGTCCACCGCGACATCCAGGCCGCCGAAGGCGAGATCCTGCTGAAGACAACCAATCTCACGATGAAATTCGGGGGGCTGACCGCGCTGGACTCGGTGTCGTTCGACATCCGACGCGGGGAGATCCTCGGCATGATCGGACCCAACGGTGCGGGCAAGACGACGTGCTTCAACGCGATCACCGGGGTGTACCGCCCCACCTCGGGGGCCGTCATGTTCGATGGCGCGCCGCTGGGCCGGATCAAACGCCACCAGATCACACGGCGAGGTATCGCGCGCACCTTTCAGAACATCCGGCTGTGGGGCGAGATGACCGCCCTGGAGAACGTCATGGTCGGCACCGATGCCCGGCACTTCACCTCGGTGCCCGGCGCATTGGTCCGAACGCCGCGCCACCGCCGCGAAGAGCGGTCGGCGATCGAAAGATCCGCTGCGCTACTCCATTTCGTCGGGATCGCCCACCGCGGCGAGGAGAAGGCGAAGAACCTGCCGTACGGGGATCAGCGCCGGCTCGAGATCGCCCGCGCACTGGCCACCGAACCGAAGCTGTTGTGCCTGGACGAGCCGGCGGCCGGGTTCAACCCGCGCGAGAAGGCCGCGCTGATCGAGCTGATCCAGAGGATTCGCGACGACGGCTACACGGTGCTGCTGATCGAGCACGATATGCGGCTGGTGATGGGCGTGACCGATCGCATCGTGGTGCTCGAGTTCGGGCGCAAGATCGCCGACGGTCTGCCGTCCGAGATCCGCGAGGACCCGAAGGTCATCGCAGCCTATCTGGGGGTGCCCGATGACAGCCTTGAATGAAAGGCCGAATGACGAGCCGAACGTCGAGCGCCCCGTCGTGCTGGAGTTGCGCGACATCGTCGTGCAGTACGGCAGAATACGTGCGCTGCACGGTATCTCGCTGACGGTGCACGAGGGCGAGCTCGTGACGCTGCTCGGCTCCAACGGCGCAGGGAAAACGACCACCATGCGCGCGATCTCGGGACTGCTGCCGCTGACGGCGGGCTCCATCTGGTTCGAGGGCCAGGACATCAGCAAGGTCAAGGCACACAAAAGGGCGATCAAGGGGCTGGTGCAGGCGCCCGAGGGCCGCGGGGTGTTCCCGGGCATGACGGTTGTCGAGAACCTCGAAATGGGCTGCTATGGACGGAAATTCGCCTCACGGGCTGAGCACAGGGAACGACTCGACTGGATTCTGGAGACGTTTCCGCGGCTGGCCGAACGCCGCAATCAGGTCGGCGGCACGCTGTCCGGTGGTGAGCAGCAGATGCTCGCGATCGGCCGTGCGTTGATGGCCCGGCCGCGGGTGCTGCTGCTCGACGAACCGTCGATGGGCCTGGCGCCGATGGTGATCTCGCAGATATTCAAGATCATCGCCGAGATCAACGCCCAGGGCACCACGGTGCTGTTGGTGGAGCAGAACGCCCAGCAGGCGTTGAGCCGGTCGGACCGGGCATACATCCTCGAGACCGGTGAGGTCACCCGCACCGGCGTCGCCCGAGAGCTGTTGGCCGACGACAGCATTCGCGCGGCCTACCTCGGCGTCGCCTGATCAGCCGACCTCGAAGCGTTTGATCCGCGAGGTGGCGCCCGAGATCAGTTTCACCCGGCTGGGCGCGACACCGAAATGCTGGGCGAGCAGCTCGGTGACGGCCTTGGTCGCCTTGCCCTCGACGGCCTGCTCACGCACGTACACGGTCAGCTCGCCGGCGTCGTCGACCTCGACCAGCGGGCCCTTGGCGCTGCCGGGCTTGACCCGGACCGCCACGATCATCGCCGCACCCACGGCCACGTCATCAGCGCCCACACGGCGAAGACGAGGGCTGCGGTGCTCACGATGTACACCGGCCACGGGCCGAGAATGTCCAACACCGAAGCGGTTTCCGGCTTGTAATTGGTGAAGCCGTAGTTCGTGTCGGCGATCCTGTTGAACACCAGGGTCACCACGGCCCACGCGCCCGTGACGACCACCGCCAGTCGGAAGTCTCGCCAGCCGGGCCGCATTCCGCGTCCCCACGTCAGATAGATGGCCGCCCACACCACCAGCAGGTGGATCGCGTAGAACGCCAGGAAGCGGTAGTGCGGAAAGTCGGGGCCCCGCAACACCGGTGAGATCAACGCCTGGACGCTCAACACCAGACCCCAGTAGTAGGTCAGTGCGTAGGCCCACTGCCGCTGGGTCCACAACGCGTAGGCCGCGACGACGGTCGCGAGGTCGGTGAGCTGGAGCGGCACCGAACCGGCCAGCGTCGGCGGCACCAGGTTGTAGACCAGGATCGCGCCGTAGATCACCGCGGTCAGCCCACCGAGTCCGCGGCCCAGCCGCCGTGCTTGCGTGGTGGTGGCGCGGCGACCGACCCACACGAGCAGCGCCGCGCCCACCGCGAACACCGCGATGGCGCCCCAGTAGGAGGGGCCGTACGGTTCGAACTGCCTAGCGAGCAACAATCACGGACGAGCCGTGCCCGAACAGGCCTTGGTTGGCGGTGACGCCGACCTTGGCACCCTCGACCTGGCGGCCGGTGGCCTGTCCCTTCAGCTGCCAGGTCAGTTCGCAGACCTGCGCGATGGCTTGTGCTGGAATGGCTTCGCCGAAGCAGGCCAGGCCGCCGGACGGGTTCACCGGGATCTTCCCGCCGATCGCCGTCGCGCCGCTGCGCAGCAGTTGTTCGGCCTCGCCCTTGGGGCACAGGCCCAGATGCTCGTACCAGTCGAGTTCCAGCGCGGTGGACAGGTCGTACACCTCGGCCAGGCTCAGGTCCTCGGGGCCGATTCCGGCCTCGGCGTAGGCGGCGTCGAGGATCTGGTCCTTGAACACCCGCTCCGGTGCGTTCACCACGGCCGTGGAATCGGTTGCGATGTCCGGCAATTCGGGCAGATGCTGCGGGTACTGCGGTGTGACCGTGCTGATCGCGCGCACCGAGGGCACTCCGTCGACGGACCCGAGGTGCTTCTCGGTGAACGACTTGCTCGCCACCACCAGCGCGGCCGCGCCGTCCGACGTCGCGCAGATGTCAAGCAGCCGAAGGGGGTCGGAGACCACAGGACTGGCGAGCACGTCCTCGATCGTGGATTCCTTGCGGTAGCGGGCGTTCGGGTTGTCGAGCCCGTGCTTGGCGTTCTTGACCTTCACCGCGGCGAAGTCCTCGAGGGTGGCCCCGTAGAGGTCCATGCGGCGGCGCGCCAGCAGGGCGAAGTAGACGGTGTTGGTGGCGCCGATCAGGTGGAAGCGCTGCCAGTCCGGGTCGTTCTTGCGCTCACCGCCGACCGGGGCGAAGAAACCCTTCGGGGTGGTGTCCGCACCGATCACGAGCGCCACGTCGCAGAATCCGGCGAGGATGTGGGCGCGGGCGCTCTGCAACGCCTGCGATCCGCTGGCGCACGCGGCGTAACTCGACGACACGGGCACACCGTTCCAGCCGAGCTTCTGCGCGAATGTCGAGCCGGCGACGAAACCCGGGTAGCCGTTGCGGATCGTGTCCGCGCCGGCGACGAGCTGGATCTGTTGCCAGTCCAGACCCGCCTCGGCCAACGCCGACCGCGCTGCCACGACGCCGTATTCGGTGAAGTCTCGGCCCCATTTCCCCCACGGGTGCATGCCGGCGCCGAGGATGTACAGCGGTTCGGGACTCATGACGCAGGCCTCCATGCGTAGACGACGCGTTCGACGCCGTCGTCGTCGACGAACAGCGGCATCGTGGTCAGTTGCATCTCCATCCCGACCTTCAGGTCGGCGGCCAAGGTGCCTTCGATGACTTTGCCGAGCACGATCAGCCCTTCGTCGGCGAGCTGCACCGCCGCTACCGCGAACGGTTCGAAGGGATCGGACGCCGGATACGGCGGCGGGGGAGCGTAGCGGTTCTCGGTGTAACTCCACAGCGTCCCGCGCCGCGACAGCGGAACCTGTGCGAGCTCGTCACCGTCGCATGCGGGGTTGGGGCAGTTGTTGGCACGGGGCGGGAACACATACGTGCCGCACTGGTGGCACTTGCCGCCGATCAGATAGGGCGCTCCGGATCCGTCGGTGGCGAACCAGCCGTCGATCGCGGACTGAGTGGAAGCTGACACCGGCTCAGCGTACCGAGTCACTAAGCAGAACTGAAACGTGTTCCAGTTCAGCGGGAGGTTGGGATCGGTAGCCGTCGGCGCGGGGTGGAGTGGGTTCCGCCGGTCGGATCCGCCGCCGGACAACGGAGATCGGAGGAAATGATGGGACTGTTCAGGAAGGCCAGGTCCGCGGACGGCATGGTGCACGTGCGCGGGGCGGGTCCGATCGACACCGCGCTGTTCGGAGGTCCGTCGACGCGGTCGGTGGCCGCCGACGACCCGATCTGGGAGCCGATCCACGGCGTCTCGCTTCAGGACTACGCCGACCTCGCCCGCGAGGCCGGTGCGCGCGGCGTCACCGACGAAGCCGGCATGATCGCGATCGCCTCGGAGCGCGGCTGGAATCTGGGCGACACGAAGGCGGCCCTCGACGGTTGGGTGCAGCGAATGGGCCAGTCGATGGCCGTCGGTCAGCAGTTCCGCAAGCTCCTCGGTTACTGACCCCATCGGCAACCGCCCGCGGGCATGTTGGTGTCGGCGGCGGTGCCTAGAGTAGGGCCGTGAGCCCAGCCACCACCGCCACCGGCAAGAAGACGGCATCCCAGAAGGCAGGGTCGGAATCGACCGACCAGAAGCCGACATTGATGTTGCTCGACGGCAATTCGCTGGCCTACCGGGCGTTCTACGCATTGCCCGCCGAGAACTTCAAGACGCAGGGCGGGCTCACCACCAACGCGGTGTACGGGTTCACCGCGATGCTGATCAACCTGCTGCGCGACGAGCAGCCCAGTCATATCGCGGCCGCGTTCGACGTATCCCGGCAGACGTTCCGCGTGGACAAATACCCGGAGTACAAGGCCGGCCGCTCGACGACGCCGGACGAGTTCCGCGGGCAGATCGACATCACCAAGGAGGTGCTCGGCGCGCTGGGCATCACGGTGCTCGCCGAACCGGGCTTCGAGGCCGACGACATCATCGCCACACTCGCCACGCAGGCCGAGCAGGGCGGCTACCGGGTGCTGGTCGTCAGCGGCGACCGTGACTCGCTGCAACTCGTCAGCGACGACGTCACGGTGCTGTACCCGCGCAAGGGCGTCAGCGAGCTGACCCGGTTCACGCCGGAGGCAGTGGTCGAGAAGTACGGGTTGACGCCGCAGCAGTACCCGGATTTCGCGGCCCTGCGCGGTGACCCCAGCGACAACCTTCCCGGCATCCCCGGCGTCGGGGAGAAGACGGCGACCAAGTGGATAGCGGAGTTCGGCTCGTTGCAGGCGCTGGTCGACAACGTCGACACCGTCAAGGGCAAGGTCGGCGACGCGCTGCGGGCCAACCTGTCGAGCGTCGTGCTGAACCGCGAGCTGACCGATCTGGTCCGCGACGTGCCGCTGCCCCAAACGCCCGACACCCTGCGCATGCAGCCGTGGGACCGCGACCAGATCCACCGGCTGTTCGACGATCTCGAGTTCCGCGTCCTGCGCGATCGGCTGTTCGACACGCTGGCCTCCGCGGATCCCGAGGTCGACCAGGGCTTCGATGTGCGCGGGCAGGCGCTCGAGCCGGGGGAGCTCGCGGCGTGGCTCGCCGAGCACAGCTCGGGCAAGCGGTTCGGATTGGCGGTCGTCGGCACGCATCTGGCCTTCGACGCCGACGCGACGGCGTTGGGCATCGTCGCCCCGGACGGCGACGGACGCTACATCGACACCTCGACGTTGACCACCGAGGACGAGGCCGCCCTGGCGTCCTGGCTCGCCGACCCCGGCCCGCCGAAGGCCCTGCATGAGGCCAAGCTGGCGATGCACGACCTCGAGGGCCGCGGGTGGAAGCTCGCCGGCGTCACCTCCGACACCGCACTGGCGGCATATCTGGTCCGGCCCGGTCAGCGCAGCTTCACGCTCGACGATCTGTCGCTGCGGTACCTGAAGCGTGAGCTTCGCGCTGAAAACCCTGAGCAACAACAGCTTTCGTTGCTCGACGACAGCTTGAACGAAGCGGGGGGCGTCGACGACCAGGCGGTGCAGACCGTGATCCTGCGGGCCAGCGCCGTGATGGACCTGGCCGACGCGCTCGACGAGGAGCTCGCTCGCATCGACTCACTGGCGCTGCTCAACAACATGGAGTTGCCGGTTCAGCGCGTGCTGACCGAGATGGAGACGGCGGGCATCGCGGTGGATCTCGAGCAGCTCGGCCAGCTGCAGAGCGAGTTCGCCGACCTGATCCGCGACGCGGCCGAGGCGGCGTACGCGGTGATCGGCAAGCAGATCAACCTCGGCTCCCCGAAGCAGTTGCAGGTGGTGCTGTTCGACGAGCTGGAGATGCCGAAGACCAAGCGCACCAAGACCGGCTACACCACCGACGCCGACGCCCTGCAGTCGCTCTTCGACAAGACCGGCCACCCGTTCCTGCAGCATCTGCTGGCGCACCGGGACGCCACGCGGCTGAAGGTCACCGTCGACGGGCTGCTCAATTCCGTGGCGTCCGACGGCCGCATTCACACCACGTTCAATCAGACGATCGCGGCGACCGGCCGGCTGTCGTCCACCGAGCCGAACCTGCAGAACATCCCCATCCGCACCGATGCCGGCCGGCGCATCCGCGACGCGTTCGTCGTCGGCAAGGGCTATTCGGAGCTGATGACGGCCGACTACAGCCAGATCGAGATGCGGATCATGGCGCACCTGTCCAAGGACGAGGGGCTGATCGAGGCCTTCAACACCGGCGAAGACCTCCACTCTTTCGTCGCATCACGCGCGTTCTCGGTACCCATCGATGAGGTCACCGCGGAGCTGCGGCGCCGCGTCAAGGCCATGTCCTATGGGCTTGCCTACGGACTGAGCGCGTACGGGCTGGCCGCGCAGCTGAAGATCTCGACCGAAGAGGCCAAGGTGCAGATGGAGCAGTACTTCGACCGGTTCGGTGGGGTGCGCGACTACCTGCGCGACGTGGTGGATCAGGCGCGCAAGGACGGTTACACCTCGACCGTGTTCGGCAGGCGGCGCTACCTGCCGGAGCTGGACAGCAGCAACCGCAACGTGCGCGAGGCCGCCGAACGTGCCGCGCTCAACGCGCCGATCCAGGGCAGCGCGGCCGACATCATCAAGGTCGCGATGATCAACGTCGATACCGCGCTCAAGGACGCCGGCCTGAAGTCGCGCATGCTGCTGCAGGTGCACGACGAACTGCTCTTCGAGGTCGCCGAGGGGGAGCGGGACGCGCTCGAGGCCCTGGTCCGCGAGCAGATGGGCAACGCCTATCCGCTCGACGTGCCGCTGGAGGTGTCGGTCGGCTACGGCCGCAGCTGGGACACCGCAGCCCACTGATCGTCAGCGTGCCGGTGCGCGGTACCCGGCCAGGGCGTGTAGCGCCGGAGTCGACGCGCGTACGGCGTAGAGGGCGTAGGCCTCCTCGACCAGCATCGCCTGCACGCGCGGGTCGCCGAACCCGCGGTCGATGCGGTCGCGCACGAACGCCAACTCGACGACCTGGGCGGCGAACCGCTTGACCGCCTTGCGCGCGGGTCGTCCGCCCTGCCTACCGGCCTGCGCGAGCACCAGCTTGCGCTGTCGAAGCGAGGCCAGCCACGTGGCCTCGTTGGGAGTCACCAGACCGGCCTGCACCATGCCGGGGAGCTTGCCGGCGACGATCGCCTGCTCGCGCCGGCGGCTCTGCACGCCGAGGACGATCGCCAACGCGAACAGCGGCATCATCCAGTAGAGGTAGACGCCGAAATACCAGCCGATGCCCAGCAGCGACGACCCGTTCCACAGCGCGTGGGTGAACACCGCCGCCAGATAGCCCAGCGCGAGGACGCCGACCTTGACGGCCGTCGTGCGGCGCTGCAGCGCGAAGTAGACGCCGATGCCGAAGAACGTCGTGAACAGCGAATGCGCGAACGGTGCCATCACCAGGCGCAGCGCTGCGGTCAGAAGCGAGTCGCCGAGCGATTCACCGCTGGCGATGTAGAGGATGTCCTCCAGCCAGGCGAAGCCGGCGCCGACCAACCCGGCGTAGACCAGGCAGTCGGTCAGCGAGTTCAGCTCACGGCGGCGCCGTCCGGTCATCATGACCAGCAGGAACGCGCCCTTGGCCGCTTCCTCGATGATCGGCGCGATGACCACCACCGACACCGCGCTGACGCCGTCGGAGTCGCCCCGCACGATCAGCGACTCGAGGTAGAGCCCCAGAAGCACGGACAGCACCACCGCGACCGAGGCGCCCCACAGGAACGCGAAGGCCAACAACCGCGGCGGTTCGGGCTCGAACCGGTCCAGCCATACGTACGCCAGGACCACGACCACCATGGCCAGGCTCGACAGGACCAGCCCGATGCCGGCGCCGACCGGGTTCAGCGCGGTCAGGCCGACGATGATCAGTCCGGCCACGGTGCCGAGCAGGATGAGCACCGCGAGGGGTGCCCCGACCTTGCGGACTTTGCGTTGGAACGGCGGTGCTGGAAGCCAGGCGGGATGCGGTGCGCCGGGATGTGACACCAGAGCAGACTAGCGGCCTGTGGGGACCGGGTTTGTCCAGCATGTGCCCAGTCGAGTAACCTCTACGGGTACCTGTCTGTGGTTTTTGCATTCTTCTGCGGCGGGTAACACCAATAACTCGAGTCCCTTAGTCCCTACGATCAAACCTGTCCGGAGCAACCCACCACATGCCAAGTCCCTCCGTCACCTCGCCGCAAGTAGCCGTCAACGACATCGGCTCGAGCGAGGACTTTCTCGCCGCCATCGACAAGACCATCAAGTACTTCAACGATGGCGACATCGTCGAGGGAACCATCGTCAAGGTTGACCGTGACGAGGTCCTGCTCGACATCGGTTACAAGACCGAAGGCGTCATTCCCTCCCGTGAGCTCTCCATCAAGCACGACGTCGACCCCAACGAGGTTGTGTCCGTCGGTGATGAGGTCGAAGCTCTGGTCCTCACCAAGGAGGACAAGGAAGGCCGCCTGATCCTGTCCAAGAAGCGCGCTCAGTACGAGCGGGCCTGGGGCACCATCGAAGAGCTCAAAGAGAAGGACGAGGCCGTCAAGGGCACCGTCATCGAGGTCGTCAAGGGCGGCCTGATCCTCGACATCGGCCTGCGCGGCTTCCTGCCGGCGTCGCTGGTCGAGATGCGTCGTGTCCGCGATCTGCAGCCGTACATCGGCAAGGAGATCGAGGCCAAGATCATCGAGCTCGACAAGAACCGCAACAACGTGGTGCTCTCCCGCCGCGCCTGGCTGGAGCAGACCCAGTCCGAGGTTCGCAGCGAGTTCCTCAACCAGCTGCAGAAGGGCGCGATCCGCAAGGGTGTCGTCAGCAGCATCGTCAACTTCGGCGCGTTCGTCGATCTCGGCGGTGTCGACGGCCTGGTGCACGTCTCCGAGCTGTCCTGGAAGCACATCGACCACCCGTCCGAGGTGGTTCAGGTGGGCGACGAGGTCACCGTCGAGGTGCTCGACGTCGACATGGATCGCGAGCGGGTTTCGTTGTCGCTCAAGGCGACTCAGGAAGATCCGTGGCGCCACTTCGCGCGTACCCACGCGATCGGCCAGATCGTGCCGGGCAAGGTCACCAAGCTGGTGCCGTTCGGCGCGTTCGTTCGCGTCGAGGAGGGCATCGAGGGTCTGGTGCACATCTCGGAGCTCTCCGAGCGGCACGTCGAGGTCCCGGACCAGGTGGTGCAGGTCGGCGACGACGCGATGGTCAAGGTCATCGACATCGACCTGGAGCGTCGCCGCATCTCGCTGAGCCTCAAGCAGGCCAACGAGGATTACACCGAGGAGTTCGACCCGTCGAAGTACGGCATGGCCGACAGCTACGACGAGCAGGGCAACTACATCTTCCCCGAGGGCTTCGATCCCGAGACCAACGAATGGCTCGAGGGCTACGAGAAGCAGCGGGAGGAGTGGGAGTCCCGCTACGCCGAGGCCGAGCGTCGCCACAAGATGCACACCGCGCAGATGGAGAAGGTCGCCGCCGCTGAAGCTGAAGCTGCGGAGGCGTCCGTTTCGCGATCCAACGGTGCATCACGCGGCGAGGAGCAGTCCGCGGGAGGCTCGCTGGCCAGCGATGCCCAGCTCGCGGCGCTGCGCGAGAAGCTCGCAGGCAACGCCTAAGTCATCACGATCGAAGGCCCCGGCTCGGTGAGCCGGGGCCTTCGTCGTCGACCGGCCCTGACAGACTGGTGCGGTGCTGCGCATTGGGCTGTCCGGCGGGATCGGCGCCGGGAAATCGACCGTGTCCGCGACGTTCAGTGAGCTCGGGGGGATCGTCGTCGACGGCGACGTGATCGCCCGCGAGGTCGTCGAACCCGGGACAGAGGGATTGGCCAAGCTGGTCGACGCGTTCGGCCGCGAGATCCTGCACGACGACGGCGCGTTGAATCGTCCCGCGCTCGCGGCGATCGCGTTCAGCGACGAGGAGAAGCGTCAGACCCTCAACGGGATCGTGCATCCGCTGGTGGCCCACCGTCGATCGGAACTGATCGCGGCCGCCTCGGAGGACGCCGTGATCATCGAGGACATCCCGCTGCTCGTCGAATCCGGTATGGCGCCGATGTTTCCGTTGGTGATGATCGTGCACGCCGACACCGAGACGCGGATCGCGCGCCTCATCGAGCATCGGGGCTTCACCGAGGAGGACGCCCGTGCGCGGATCGCCGCGCAGGCCACGGAGGAACAGCGCCGCGCCGTCGCCGACGTCTGGCTCGACAACTCCGGTACGGCGGGGGAACTGGTCGAGAAGGCCCGTGTGCTGTGGCACGAGCGCATAATGCCGTTCGCCCGCAACGTGCACGAGAACAGGCCTGCGCAGTCGAAACCCGCTGTGGTGCCGTATGACCCGTCGTGGCCCGACCAGGCGCGGCGCATCGTGGCGCGGCTCAACACGGCCTGCGGACACCGCGCGGTGCGCATCGACCACATCGGCTCCACCGCGGTGCCGGGGATGGACGGTAAGGACGTGATCGACATCCAGGTGACGGTCAGGTCGCTCGCAGACGCCGACGAACTCGAAGATGCGCTGAAGGCGGCGGGCTACGTTCGACTGCCGATCACGACCGACGTCGGTAAGCCGGATGCGCGCAGCACGGTCGGTG
Source organism: Mycobacterium sp. E136 (assembly GCF_001666865.1). Taxonomy (NCBI): domain Bacteria; kingdom Bacillati; phylum Actinomycetota; class Actinomycetes; order Mycobacteriales; family Mycobacteriaceae; genus Mycobacterium; species Mycobacterium sp. E136. Next base: position 3,397 of record NZ_LZJE01000370.1, on the reverse strand, counting down.
AATTCGATCACTCCAACGATGAATCGTTGTGGCACAAGCGTGTTCACAGCTCCGCCGACCCTGGCCGGCCGACCAACGTCCATGTCCGTGTCGACGGGTGGCCGGGGCAGCAGTTCGCGCTTCTCTTCGTCGACTGGGTGCGGGCCAACCCCGGTGTCCAGGCCGACTACCTGTCGTTGAAACGGCGGGTGGCCGGGGAGGGGCATGTCTCTGTGGGCGCGTACGCCGAGGCCAAGGAGCCCTGGTTCCTCGACGCGTACCGGCGCGCGTGGGACTGGGCCGACGCCACGGGCTGGCGACCGTGAGGCGCTAGGCCTGTGGCGGTGTGCCGACGCCGGGCGTCGCGGGCGCGGCCCCGTCGGCCGGCAGGTTCAGCGGCGCGCCGCACTGCAGCACCCCGTACATCGGGTCGTCCTTCGGCCGCAGGAGGCGCGGCGCGATGAACTGGTCGGCCTTGGCCACCACCTGGTCGTCGACGAGGATCTCGCAGTGCAGGTTGGAGCCGTAGGGCCACTCGATGGAGATCTCCATGCCGGCCAGCTTCGGATCGGCCAGCACCGCGTTCACCTCAAACGTCTGGCCCGGCAGCAGCGTCGGCTGCGCGCTGTTGACGTTCTGGTCGTCCATCTTGTACGCGACCACCGCACCGCGGGACGTGCCGTCCGCACGGGCCCGGTAGATCACGTTGTGCAGGATCCCGGGCGCCGGAGGCGCGGGTGCGACCTCGGTCTCGACGCTCGGTTGCGCCGTGGCGGCTCCCGCGGACAACACCGAGCCCACGAGCATGGCCGCGACCGCGACGCCAGCGGTCCACATGCGATTGGTGGGGCCCATGGGACGAAAGAATACCGACCGTACCTGCGCAGACAAATTCGAAGCGGTGTCCATCGGGATCAAGATCGCTGTGTGCAGGCGGTTCGTTACTCGGGCTCCGGCTGGCAGTGCGGGCACCACACAGACGTCCTACCGGCGATGCGGCCGCGGGCGAGCCGGGTGCCGCAGCGCGGACACGTGGGGTCCGCGGTGTCCCGATTGCCGGTCAGCCACCGCGGCAGGTCCGGCACCCGGCCGTGCCGGACCGCGGTGTCGAGCACGCGCCGCATCGACTCGTGGAGGCGTTTGACGTCGTCGTCGGCCAGCGCGGGCACCGGCAGTTTCGGCGACAGCCGCGTGCGCCACAGGATCTCGTCGACGAGAAGGTTGCCCAGGCCGGCGACGACGGCCTGGTCCATCAGCGTCGGTTTCAGGCGTCCCCGCCGTCCCCGCAGCAGCTCGCGGAACGTACGCAGGTCGAGATGCAAGGCGTCGGGTCCCTGCGCGCCGGTCACCTCGCCGATGTCTTCGTCGGCGGGCAGCAGCCACACGCCGCGGAGCTTGCGCAGGTCCGCGTAGCGGAACTCGCCCCGGTCGAGGTCGATGACCAGCCGCACGTGTCTGGTGTCGTCGTCGCCGTCCACGTAGTACGGCTTGCCGGTCATCCCGCTGTGCACCAGCAGCGCGGAACCATCCGTCGGCAGTATCAGCCATTTGCCGTGCCGGCGGGGCCGGCCGAAGGTACGGCCGGTCAGGTTGCGGGTCAGCGATCGTGCGCTGGTGTTGCGCAGCACTCCCGCATCGCGCACATCGACGCCGCGGACACGGCGCCCGGGCAGCGCGCGCGCCAGGTCCCGGCGGAAGCCTTCGACGTCGGCTAGTTCGGGCATGGCAGCTGGTACTCGTCGCCCCGCCAGATCAGCGGCATGCCCTGGGCCGCGAGCCAGCGGTTGAGGTCGTAGTCGTGGCGGGACAGACCGTCGATCGCCGCCACGGCGGTCTGGACCGCCCGCTCGCCGGTCTCGGGCGTCAGCAGGTTGTGGCGCACCGCGGTGAGCAGTTCGTCGACGTCGTGCAGTTCCACACCTCGCCCGGTGCGGACCACCAGATCGAGGTAGTGGTCCTCGGAGTGCCAGACCTGCTGACCCGGCCGGTAGTCGCCGACATCGAGGTAGTAGTCCTGGTCCCGTTCGTGACCGGGGTTGAAGTGGAACACCGTCGCCCGCAGCCGCAGCGACGGCAGAAGCCAGGACTCCAGGTAGTGGAACTGCGCTCGCCCCGGGGTCGGCCGGGCCATGTAGAGGCCCCACGGATGGACCGTGTAGACGTCGACGGCCCGCACGATGCCCTTTGGATCGGTGTTGGTGCGGGCGGCGAGGTCGAACGTCTCGTGTTTGGGAGCGTGGATGAGATCAGGATAGGGAGGGTCAGCGGTCGGCGCGACCATGCGGGGAGATCGCGGTCTGCAGCGTTTCCTCCAGAGCCCGATGCACGTCGCGCAGCGGCCGGATGTCGCGCCGGGCCCGGGACAACAGGATCGCTCCCTCGACACCGGCGATCACGAGCGTGGCCAATCGGCGAGCCTCGGCGCGACCGACACCCGCATCGAGCAACGACTTCGCGATCAGGTCCTGCCATCGCGTGAACGCCTCGGCGGCCGCGCTGGTCGCCGCGGATCCCGCATGGGCCTCCACGGCGACAGCGACGACCGGGCATCCCGCGTGGAAAGCGCTGTCCTCGAGGATCTCCCGCCAGGACTCGACGAACATGTCGAGCGCCGCGATGGGATCGCCGCTTTTGGTCGCGCGCTGGATCCGGCGTTCGATCACGTCGGCCGCCCAGGCCACCGTGTCGGCGGCGAGCTGTTCCTTGCCGCCGGGGAAGTGGTGGTAGATCGAACCGCGCGGCGCCCCGCTGTGGGCGACGACGTCACGAAAACCGGTGCCGCTGTAGCCGTTCTCGCGGAACAGCAGGGCGGCACTCTGAATCATCTTGCTGCGACTGTCACTGGCTATGACGACCATCATAGTAAGCTCTGTATTATGCCAACTGTCATAGTCGAGCGACGCGGCCACCTCCTCCTGATGGGGCTCAACAGGCCCGCGAAGCGAAATGCCTTCAACATCGAAATGCTGGAAGAGCTGGGTCGCGCTTACGAGCGGCTGGAACGCGACAACGAGCTGTGGGTCGGTGTGCTCTACGCCATGGGGGACCACTTCACCGCAGCCCTGGATCTCGTCGACGTCGCACCTCGGTTGGTCGGCGGCGTGATGGAGTGGCCCGCCGACGCGCGCAATCCCTGGCGCAACGACGGACGACCGTGGACGAAGCCGGTCGTCGCCGCGGCGCACGGGTGGTGCCTGACCCTCGGCATCGAGCTCCTGCTGGCCGCAGACATCCGCATCGCGTTGCCCCAGCCCGCGTCCCGCGGCAGCCGCGTCGTCGCGCCACCGAAGGGATAGATGCCACGTTGCACTTCGAGTTGGGCGAACCGGGTGTCCTCGGAAGCGATGCGGATGTCTGCGGCCAGCAGGAGCTCGATGCCGAGGGTCAGGCACCACCCGTGCGCCGCGGCGACGACCGG
>NZ_LZJE01000369.1:0-18129 GCF_001666865.1 Mycobacterium sp. E136 | reverse complement strand
ACCTGCACCTCGATGTGGCGCGGGTTGAGCACGAACCGTTCGAGGAACAGGGTGTCGTCGCCGAACGCGGCGGCGGCCTCCCGGCGTGCGCTGGCCAGCGCGGCCGCCAGTTCGGCCGGCTCGTGCACGACGCGCATGCCTTTGCCGCCGCCGCCCGCCGAGGGTTTCACCAGGACGGGGAAGCCGACCTCGTCGGCGCCGGCGATGAGGTCGTCATCGGACAGGCCCGGCCGGGACACCCCGGGGACAACCGGCACGCCGAATGCCGACACCGCCGCCTTGGCCGCGATCTTGTCGCCCATGGTCTGGATCGCACCGACCGGTGGGCCGATGAACACGATGCCTGCGTCCTGCAGGGCGGCGGCGAATTGCGCGTTCTCCGAGAGGAATCCGTAACCGGGATGGACGGCCTGGGCGCCGGTGCGCTTGGCCGCCGCGACGACGGCATCGATGTCGAGGTAACTCTGCCTGGCCGCCGCCGGCCCGATGTTGACGGCGACGTCGGCCTCGGCGACATGGCGGGCTTCCGCGTCCGCGTCACTGAACACCGCGACCGACCGGATGCCCATGGCGCGCAACGTGCGGATGACCCGGACGGCGACCTCGCCTCGGTTGGCGACAAGGACGGTATCGAAGTTCATGTCCTCACATCCGGAACACGCCGTAGGAGATGGACTCGAGCGGTGCCTGACCGACCGCCGAGAGCGCCAGTCCGAGAACCGTTCTGGTGTCGGCGGGGTCGATAACCCCGTCATCCCACAGCCGGGCCGTCGAATAGTACGGATTGCCTTGGTCTTCGTACTGCTGGCGGATCGGGGCCTTGAACTTCTCCTCCTCTTCGGGCGACATGTCGCCGCGCACGGTGGCCAGCACCGACGCGGCCTGCTCGCCGCCCATCACCGAGATCCTCGCGTTGGGCCACATCCACAGGAAGCGAGGCGAATACGCGCGCCCGCACATCGAGTAGTTGCCCGCGCCGTACGAACCGCCGATGACCACGGTCAGCTTCGGCACCCGCGCGCACGCCACCGCGGTGACCATCTTCGCGCCGTGCTTGGCGATGCCACCGGCCTCGTAATCACGCCCGACCATGAAGCCGGAGATGTTCTGCAGGAACAGCAGCGGGGTATTGCGCTTGTCGCAGAGCTCGATGAAATGCGCACCCTTGAGCGCCGATTCGCTGAACAGCACGCCGTTGTTGGCGATGATGCCCACCGGATGGCCGTGGATGTGGGCGAATCCGGTCACCAGGGTGCTGCCGTATTCGGCCTTGAATTCGGCGAATTCACCGCCGTCGACGATGCGCGTGACCACCTCGTGCACGTCGTAGGGGACCCGCGAGTCGACCGGCACGACGTCGTAGAGCTCGTGCTGATCGGCGACCGGGTCCACGGTGGGCCGGACGTCCCACGGCAGCGGCTCGCGGGGGCCGAGCGTGGCGACGATGCGCCGCACGATGCGCAGCGCATCGCGGTCGTCGTGCGCCAAATGATCTGTCACACCGGAGGTTTTCGAGTGCAGGTCACCGCCGCCGAGCTCCTCGGCGGTGACGACCTCGCCCGTCGCCGCCTTCACCAGCGGTGGGCCCCCGAGGAAGATGGTGCCCTGGTTGCGCACAATCACGGCCTCGTCGCTCATCGCGGGCACGTATGCGCCACCGGCGGTGCAGGATCCGAGCACCGCGGCGATCTGCGGGATGCCCCGGGCGGACAGGTTGGCCTGGTTGTAGAAGATACGCCCGAAATGGTCGCGGTCGGGGAAGACCTCGTCTTGTCGCGGCAGGAACGCCCCGCCGGAGTCGACGAGATAGATGCAGGGCAACCGGTTTTCGCCGGCGACCTCCTGGGCACGGAGGTGCTTCTTCACCGTGATCGGGTAGTAGGTGCCGCCCTTGACGGTCGCGTCGTTGGCGACGATCACACACTCGCGGCCCGATACCCGACCGATGCCGGTGATCATGCCCGCGCCCGGACATTCGTCGTCGTACATGCCATCGGCGGCCAGCGGAGACAGTTCGAGGAAGGGGCTACCCGTATCCAGCAGGCCGTCCACCCGGTCGCGCGGCAGCAGTTTGCCGCGGCTGACGTGGCGCTCGCGGGCCCGTTCGGGGCCGCCGAGCGCGGCCGCGGCGAGCTTGGAACGCAGTTCGTCGACCAGCGCGAGATGCTGCTCGCGATGTGAAGGCCGCGATGCCATCGGTGAACCCGTTCGTTGAGTTAATGACGACTAACTCGTGGTATGTTAGTCACGATTAACCGAGATGTCTACAGCGGGCGGGAGGCGTCGTGTCCCCTACTCAGGTGCCCGCGACCACCCGGCGCAGCAAAGCGAAATCGGATCGCCGCTCCCAGCTGATCACCGCGGCGGAACGCCTGGTGGCCGAACGCGGTTACCTCGCGGTGCGGCTGGAGGACATCGGCGCCGCGGCCGGCGTCAGCGGACCGGCGATCTATCGGCACTTCCCGAACAAGGAGGCGCTGCTGGTCGAGTTACTGGTCGGTATCAGCACCCGGCTGCTGGCCGGCGCCACCGAAGTGGTTGAAGGCGCCGCGGATGCCACGTCGGCATTGGACGGCCTGATCGACTTCCATCTGGACTTCGCGCTCGGCGAGTCCGACCTCATCCGCATCCAGGATCGCGACTTTGCCAGCCTGCCGCCGTCGGCCAAACGCCAGGTGCGCAAGGCGCAACGCCAGTACGTCGAGATCTGGGTGGACGTGCTGCGCAAGGTCGACACCTCGTTGGCCGAGGCCGACGCGCGGCTGATGGCACACGCCACGTTCGGGCTGCTGAACTCCACGCCGCACGCTCTGACCACGAAAACGGCCGAGGCCAGACCGCGATCCGTCTTGAAAGCTATGACGGTCGCGGCGCTGACCTCGGCCGCGCGTGACGTTTAGGCGCTGGGCCTCAAACGGTTAGTACCAGGCTTTCCTGCCACCGACAGGACGGCCGACGGATCCCAGAATCCAGAACACCGCTCCGATGACCATGAGGATGATGCCGATGGTCCAGAGGATGTTGATTCCGAAGATCAGTCCGAGGATGAGAAGGATCGCTCCGAGGATGATCATTAGTGTTCCTTTCGAATTGTCAAGCGCCAGTTGTCACTGGCTGGGTTCCGGCAGATTGCAGTTTTCAACCTTGGGGTTGACGCCTGCGTAGTTCAGCGGACCGGCCACCACCGTCAGGGCGATGCTTCCCGCTGTCGCGCAATTGGTTTCACTGGTCTCGAAATAGCCGCGTTGGTATGCGGCAAATGCGCCGATCAGCAACCAAACGAGCACCAGAACGCCGAGAATTCCGCCACCTCGCATGCTGCGCCTCCTTTGTCGCGCCCGATCGGCGCGTGCGCAGCGTTTACCCGGCAGACAATTTCGATAAACGTGGCTACGGCGTCAATTCGGTTACGACGCGGAATGCGGGCCGAAAGCCGCAATCAGCCACTCGCGCATGGCTTTGACCAGCACGGCGCGATTCTCGCGCCGGTCGATCTCGTGGCCGTCGTCGTCGAACATCAGCAGTTCGACTTTTCGGTTAAGTTTTTGCAGCGCTTCGAACATTTGCTGAGATTCACCGGGGGGCACGTTGGTGTCGTTGGCGCCGTGCACCAACAGCAACGGCGCCGTCATCGCATCGACGCGTTGCAACGGCGATAGCTGCTCGAGCAGTTCACGATCGCTGATCGGGTGGCCGTACTTCGGATATGCGGCGGCGGCGATCCACGGTTCGGTGTTGCGGTACCAGGTGTTCAGATCGCTCATACCGCAGATGCTGATTCCCGCGGCGAACCGGTCGGGGTGGAAGGTGAGCGCCGCCTGGGTCAGGTAGCCACCGTAGGACCATCCGCAACATGCGATGCGATCGACGGGTGCGACCCCCTGCTCGACGAGATAGTCGACCGCGTCGGCGACGTCGTCGATGGCGGCGAACCGTCGCTCCTTGTCGTCGGCGTGCATGAACGTCCTGCCGAATCCGCCCGAGCCGCGGACGTTGGGCAGGAACACGCTGATGCCCTCCTCCAGCAGCGCCGGGAAGAACTCGTTGTACCCGGGCTTTCCCTGCCCCTCGGGACCGCCGTGCAGGAACAGCATCGCGCCGATCGTCGGGACGCCGTCGCGCGGGCGGAACAGCCAGCCGGAGAACTCCATGCCGTCGCGTGCGGTGACCCGTTCCAGCGTCGGGTCCGGCGCCATCGGTCCGGAGCTCGGTTCGCGGTCGACGAGCTCCCACTCCCGCGTGCGAGGGTCGACCAGTTCAACGGTCGGCGGGGTGGACGGTCCCTCGACCGTCATGGCCAGCATCGAACCGCCGGCGCTGATGCTCAGCTGGCTGGCCACCATGCCGGGCAGTGGGATCGGTTCGTGCAGGAAGCTGTCGGGCAGCTCGAGAATCTGTAACTCGCTGGCGCCGTGCATGTTCCACAGCATCGCCACGGTGGACCCGTCGTCGCTGACGGTGAACTCGTCGAGTTCGTAGCCGGGTCGCTCGGCGACGACCTGGTACGCCACGCCGTCGGCGGTGACCGTGACCTCGAGCAGTCGCGCGTGCTCGGCGCCGTTCTCACTGCGGATCAGGGCCCGCACATAGCCTTCGGTGCTGTTGACGTCGTAGGTGCTGGCGGGTTGGTACAGCTTGGTGAGCTCACCCTCCAGCCCGGCGCGCAACCGGCGTGCGTAGTGGTCGTCGAGGATGACGCCGGTGTCGGTGGTCGAGCCTGGATCGTATGGCAGCAACGCGGTTTCGGTGCGCCCGCGCAGCATGATGAGGTCGCGGTAGCCGCGCGGCCCGACCCGCACCAGCGCGGCGCCGGCCCAGGCGTCGACGAGCCTGCCGCCCGAGCGGCGGTCCAGCACGGTGGTGCGACCGGTGGCCGGGTCGATCAGGCATGAACTGCCGACACCGTCCTCACCGGTGAGGATCGCCGCCACCAAGGTGCCGTCCCAGTTGATGAGTTCGGCGGTGCCCTCGGGCGCCCCGGCCTGCCACGAGTCGATGCGGCGGGCGTCGCGGTCGTCGGGATCGGTTGTCACCACCCAGATCTGGGTGCGGGTACTGCCTTCGGGGGCGACCTCGCAGGCGAGCCAGTGACCATCGGCCGAGTGCAGGACCCGCGTCACCGGCCCTTCGACGGGTAGATCGACGTCGCGCGAGGAACTCGCCCGCCAGCCGCGCAGGAACCGCTGCACGGCCCGCGGGAAGCCGCCGTCGTCGACCAGATGTGCGAACGCGGTGGCGTCCGGCGACATGGATGCGCCGTAGACCCTGCGAACCTGCTCTCCCACCGGACCAATTCTGCCTACCCAGGCAAGTCGAGCGGTGACCTGCGCCTGTTGGGCGGTCGCACAGGTACCCTCGCACGCATGAGGTGGGTATGACCGATACACCACGCCCCGGCCGCGACGAGCAATCCGGCACGGGTGGTCGCGGGGAGCAACCGCAGGGTTACGGCTATTCCGGTTACAGCGATCCGGCGTATGCCAGCCAGGCGTACGGCCCCACCTATCAGCCGCCGCCGGGACCTGCCCCGACGCAGCGCCTGCCGCAGTACGGCACCTACGGCTATGACCCCTACGCCACCGGCCAGTACGGGGCGCCCTACCCATCCGGTGAGCCCTCACCCCAGCAACCACCGGAGGAACCGCGTTCACCCCGTTGGCTGTGGGTAGCCGCGGGTCTCGCGGTGCTGACCGTGCTGGGCCTGGTGATCGCGCTCGTCGTGGTCAACAGTTCGCAACAGCAGACGGTCGTCGCGCCACCGCCGATGCAGGAACCCGACTTCACCACGCCGATCCCGACGACGACGCTGCGCCCGACCGTCCCGCGCACCACGCGGCCGACCGTGCCGCCCGCGGTGCCCACCGTGCCGAGCACTCCGCGCACCACCACCCCCGGCGCCACCCAGACCGTCGTCTACGTCGTCAGCGGTTCCGGACGCGCGATCAACATCACCTACGTCGACACCGGCGGTCTGCTGCAGACCGAGTTCAACGTGATGCTGCCGTGGAGCAAGGAAGTTGAGTTGTCCGAGTCCGCCGCGGCGTCGGCGAGCATCAGCATCATCAACGTCGGCCGCGAGGTGAACTGTTCGATCTCCGTCGACGGCACCGTCGTGCAGAAGCGCACGGGAGCGGGCCTGACGATCTGCACCGCGACCGGTTAGGCGGTCACGCTGCGGGGAACGCGCACGGCCAGCATCGCGACCAGGCCGGCGGCGAGGACCACGAGCAGACCGCCCATCCCCGCGCGGTCGGTGCCGAAGATCGCGATGAACGCCGAGAACAGCGTGGGCGCCAGGTACGAAACGGCGCGGCCCGTCGTCGTGTAGAGGCCGAACGCGACGCCCTCCTTGCCGTGGGCCGACATGCGCAGCATCATCGTCCGCGCCGCGGACAGCGTCGGGCCGATGAACAGGCACAGCAGCAGCCCGCAGACCCAGAAGGCGAGCACACCGTCGAGCGACAGCAACGCCAGCCCGACCGCGATCATCGCGCTCAGCGACACGACGATGACGGGTTTGGCGCCGAACCGGTCATCGAGCAGCCCGCCGAGGACCGCGCCGACGGCGGCGACGGTGCTCGCGCTCACACCGAACAGCAGCACGTCTGCGTCGGATACGCCGTAGACCCGCACGCCGAGCACCGCCCCGAACGCGAAGATGCCCGTCAGACCATCGCGGAACACCGCGCTGGCCAACAGGTAGTAGATGACGTGGTGGTCGCGCCGCCACTCGCTGCGGATGTCGGAGAACAGCCTGCGATAGCCGCCGATGAACCCGACCGACTGCCGTTGTTCCAGCGGGTCGGGTTTGACGCTGGGCACGGCCACCAGGACCGGCAGGGCGAACAGCCCGAACCAGACTGCGGTGAAAACCATGGCGGCCCTGATGTTTTGACCGTCGTCGAGCGGTAGGCCGAGCAATCCGCCGTCACCGGAGACGAAGCCGAAGTAGACCACCAACAGCAAGGTGACGCTGCCGAGGAAACCCAAGCCGAGGCCGAGCCCGGAGATCTGGCCCGACGTCTGGGGCGTCGAGAGTTGGCGCAGCATCGCGTTGTACGGCACGGTGGCCAGTTCGTTGCACGCCGACGCGCAGCCCAGCAACACCAGACCGAGCGCCAGGTAACGGTAGTCGTCACGCACCGAACTCATCGCCGCGATCAGCACCACCGCGAGCGCGCTCAGCACGCCCAGCACCCGGCGCCGTCGCCACGGGGCGTCGACCCACACGCCGGTCACGGGCGCCAGCACGGCCACGACCACACCGGCCCCTCCCAGCGCCCAGCCGAGCCAGCTGGTGGCGCTGATGCCGCCGGGCAGGTCGGCGCCGACGGAGTTCGTCAGATAGATCGAGAACACGAACGTCACGACCACGGCGTTCAGCCCGGTCGCACCGAAATCCCACAGCGCCCACGAGATGACCTGGCGACGAGGCGCGGGAGCCCGGCCGGAATCGGGTGGGTCGGTCATGGTCCGCCCACGATATAGTCCCGGCCATGTCAGTACCGGCACCCAGCGCCGACGCCCGCGCGGTGGTCACGGGCGCATCGCAGAACATCGGCGAAGCGCTGGCGACCGAACTCGCCGCCCGTGGACACCACCTGATCGTCACCGCCCGCCGCGAGGAGGTGCTGCGCACGCTGGCCGACCGCCTCACCCAGCAGTACGGCGTGACCGTGGAGGTGCGCCCCGTCGACCTGGTCGATCCCACCGAGCGCACGAAATTCTGCGACGAACTGGCCACGCGCAACATTTCGATCCTGTGCGCCAACGCGGGCACCGCGACGTTCGGCCCGGTGTCGTCGCTGGACCCGGCGGACGAGAAGGCGCAGGTTCAGCTGAACGTGCTCGGTGTGCACGATCTGGTGCTCGCCGTCCTGCCGGGGATGGTCGAGCGCAAGTCCGGCGGCATCCTGATTTCCGGTTCGGCAGCGGGCAATTCGCCGATTCCGAACAACGCGACCTATGCCGCGAGCAAGGCATTCGTCAACACGTTCAGCGAGTCACTGCGCGGCGAGCTCAAGAAGGTCGGCGTGCATGTGACGCTGCTGGCCCCCGGACCGGTGCGCGAGGCGCTGCCGTCCGAGGAAGAGCAGTCCCTGGTTGAGAAGCTGATTCCGGACTTCCTGTGGATCTCGACGCAGTACACGGCCAAACAGTCGCTGGATGCGTTGGAGCGCAACAAGATGCGTATCGTCCCCGGCGTGACGTCGAAGGCGATGTCGGTTGCGGCGGGCTACACGCCGCGGGCGATCGTGACGCCGATCGTCGGCGCCGTGTACAAGAAGCTCGGCGGCGGCTAGACCGCGGTCTCCACGGTCAGCGCCGACGGCGGGTGCGCCTGCGGCCGGTGCCGAAGATGCTGCGGGTGATCTCGCGGCCGATCACCGTGCCCGCCGAGCGCATCGCGCTCTTGAAGGCCGGGCTGCTGACCACCTTCTCGACCATCGACGGCTCGGCGGTGTCGCGCGATCTGACCTGCCCCGAGGCGCTGGCCCCGCCGGCCTGCGGCGCCGGAGGCAGCGGCGGCGGTAGGGCGTCGGGGGCGGCGGCAGGCTCCTCCGGCGGCGCCAACCGCGCGTTGAGTCGCTCGTAGGCCGACTCCCGGTCGATGGTCTGCCCGTATTCCGCTTGCAGCGCACTGGCTTTCGCTGCGGCGGTGATCGCTTCGGGGCCGATGGTGTCCATCAGCGACCGTGGGGCCCGCATCCGGGTCCACGCCACCGGTGTCGGGGCGCCCTTCTCCGACAACACGGTGACGATCGCCTCGCCGATGCCCAACGACGTCAGGTCCGACTTCAGTTCGTAGACATCGGTTTTCGGGTACGTGCGCACCGTCTTCGACAGCGCCTTCTCGTCGTCGGGCGTGAACGCGCGCAGCGCGTGCTGAATGCGAGCACCCAGTTGAGACAGCACATCATTGGGCACGTCGGTGGGTAGCTGGGTGCAGAAGAACACCCCGACGCCCTTCGACCGGATCAGCTTGACCGTCTGCTCGACCTGTTCGAGGAACGCCTTGGACGCGTCGGAGAACAGCAGGTGCGCCTCGTCGAAGAAGAAAACCAATTTCGGCTTGTCGAGGTCGCCGACCTCCGGAAGCGTCGCGAACAGATCGGCGAGCACCCACATCAGGAAGGTCGAGAACATCACGGGGCGGGCCGCCTGGCTGCCGAGTTCCAGCAGAGTGATGATTCCGCGGCCCTGCTCGTCGACCCGCAGCAGGTCCTCGGGCTCCAGTTCGGGCTCACCGAAGAAGGTGTCGCCGCCGTCGGCCTCCAGGTTGATCAGCGCCCGCAGGATCACCCCCGCCGTCGTGGTGGACACCGCGCCGATCGCCTTCAGTTCGGCCTTGCCCTCGTCGCTGGTGAGGTACTGGATCACCGCGCGCAGGTCCTTGAGGTCCAGCAGCGAGAGCCCCTGCTGGTCGGCCCAGTGGAAGATCAGGCCCAGTGTCGACTCCTGCGTGGCGTTCAGCCCGAGCACCTTCGACAACAAGATCGGCCCGAAACTGGAGATCGTCGCGCGTACCGGCACCCCGATGCCGGTGGTGCCCAGCGACAGGAACTCGACGGGATAGGCCGTCGGCACCCAGTCGTCACCGGTGTCGGCGGCCCGCGCGGTGACGTTCTCGCTCGCCTCGCCGGGCCGCGACAGCCCCGAGAGGTCGCCCTTGACGTCGGCCATCACGCACGGCACACCCGCGGCCGACAGCTGCTCGGCGAGCACCTGCAGCGATTTCGTCTTCCCCGTGCCGGTGGCGCCGGCGATCAGGCCGTGGCGGTTGACGGTGGCCAGCGGTATACGAACCTGCGCTGTCGGATCACAGGCGCCGTCGACGACGACGGAGCCGAGCTCCAGCGCCGCCCCTTCGGCGGCGTAACCTGCGGCGATCTGCTGTGCGGGGGTGGGTGCGGACTCACTGGCCATGGCTGGCACCCTAACCCCCACCGCAGCCCGAACGGGCGGGTGCAGCGGGCCGCAGACCATGCCAAGGCTTACTGTGAGCGTCGTGCGCGACGAACTGGTGTGGATCGACTGCGAGATGACCGGCCTGGATCTCAAGACGGACCGGCTCATCGAGATCGCGGTGCTGGTGACAGACGCTGACCTCAACATCCTCGGCGACGGCCTCGACGTCGTCATCCACACCGACGACGAAGCGTTGGCGTCGATGATCCCGGTGGTGACCGACATGCACACCCGCTCGGGCCTGATCGACGAGGTCAAAGCGTCGACCGTGACCGTGGCCGAGGCCGAGGAACAGGTGCTCGACTACATCCGCGGCCACGTCAAACAGGCCAAGACGGCGCCGCTGGCGGGCAATTCGATCGCCACCGACCGCGGCTTCATCGCCCGCGACATGCCCAAGCTCGACGACTACCTGCACTACCGGATGATCGACGTGAGCTCGATCAAGGAGTTGTGCAGGCGCTGGTATCCGCGGATCTACTTCGGCCAGCCCGAGAAGGGCCTCGCGCACCGGGCGCTCGCCGACATCCACGAGTCGATCCGTGAACTGCAGTACTACCGCCGCACCGCGTTCGTACCCCCACCGGGGCCTTCGACCAGCGATATCGCGGCCGTCGCCGCGGAATTGGGCCCCCCGAACGGCAACGCGAAAGACATCGATTCGGCCGCTGAGCGTTCGAGCGGTTAGTATCGACGTCGCCGCTTCGCCCGTTCGGGTTCGCGGCGATGGTGGCTGTAGTTCAGTTGGTAGAGCACCAGGTTGTGATCCTGGCTGTCGCGGGTTCGAGTCCCGTCAGCCACCCCGATGCGCCGGCTCGCCCGCGAATAGCGGGCGGGTGCGGCGTTTTGTTCGCCCTGGGCTGATGGACGAGCTTCAGCGACTAGTTCACGGCTCCGCGACTCACCAGCGGTCCCGGTGAAGCGCGGTGCCGCGACAGCAGACGCGCTGCCTGGCCGGGCGCACCGAGTTGCAGCATCGCGGCCAAAGCTGTTTCAAGAACAACCTCTTGTTGCACACGACTTCCGCCGATCGACGGGAGGCCGGGGAGCGACTCAAGTAGATAATCGAGCGCAGCGCGCGGCTCCCCATCGATCAGGGCGACAAGCCCCTCGCCGATCAGACGCAACGTCGTCGCCTGCTCATCGGTGGCGCCCGGAACCGTGATAGCACGCATCGCAGCCGGGTCATTTGCGGCGGCCAGCACCAGCAGGGCGTGGAAAGCGATGAAGGGCGTCTGCGGTGAATAGGCCAGCGAACCCACTTCGGCCAGCACCGGCATCGGATCGGGCGGCGTCACCCAGTCCGGATGCAGGCGAGCGCGCCACGCGAGGGAACCGGCATCGACAAGGCAGCGAACGTCTTTCGAGTGAGGCGGCGCGAGAAACGCCGCGTACCGGCGCGCAGCGGCTGCTGCATCGCCCATCGCGAGTTCGTGTAGCGCGGAATGCCACTGGAAGTGCGCGAGGTAACGCTGAGTACTGCCGGCGCCCGAAATCCAGTCCGTGAGCCATTTCAGCCCGGCACCGTGTGCGTCAGTCTCGTAGTGCACGTGCGACAGCGCATGGGCGGCGTTGCCATTGCCCGGATCGAGTTCGAGTGCGGCATCAGCGAGATCGGCTGCGTCGTACCAAAGGCCTTGCTCCGTCCGGCCGTACGCTCGCAAACCCAGATACCAAGGCGCCTCCCCGTGCACCCCGGTGAACCGCTCGACGTACTGCCACGCATCCGGCAACGCGTCTCCCGCACCCGCGAAGGCAATCGAGGGTGCGAGTACGAGCAATGCGACCGCGTCGTCAGGCACGCGCTCGAGATGGTCGATGAGTGCGGTGGTTCCGGTCGCGTTCCCCTTCTCGCACCACGTCGCAATGGCCTCCACGTGGCTACGATCTTCGTCACTCCCATATGCGAGTGCCGCGCGCGCTCGAGCGAGATGCCCGCCGACGGCGTCAGGACCGCCCGCGCGGTCGGGCCGTTCCGTTGCGATCATCGCCAGCGCGACGTGTGCACGCGCGTGATGTGGATCTTCGGCGACCGCGGCTGCGAACGCCACCGATGCACCATCTTGTACGGAAAGCAGGCGACGTACACCCTCGTCATACGAAGCTTGCGCACCAGTGACCTTCGCCGCGACCGCATTTCGGGAGGGCGTCCGCAGCGGACGGTCCCTCTTGTCGTCGGCGAGCAAGTCTGCGACCGCGACAGCCTGATCCCGGATTTCGGGAATCGCGGTGGTCTCCCATTCTTCGCCCTGGCGGATCGGACCGATGCACACGATGTCCGGAACCGTGCCTCCGACCTTGTCGATGAGGTAGCCGTTCCTATCGAGCCGCACACCAACGCCACACGGGTGCAACGACGCGATCCCCGTGGACAGCAGGTTCGCCCACAGGGTGGACCGACGCAGCGACCGCCGATCCCAGGCCGCGCCCGTCGCGACGACCACCGCATCCCCGGACCGACGCACTGATCGGTCGCTCGTCGCAACAACGAGTTCAACGCCGCTGCCTCGCAACGACACATCGGCGACTTCTCCGGCTTCGATCAGCAGCCGACCGCTGTCGATCGCAGAAAAAATCTCGTCTGCGATCGTCGGTGGCATGCGGTGACGGAGGACCTCCCACTGGCGCAGGTCCTCTCGGAGGAACCGGCGCTGGCCCTCCCAGCCCAGCGACCGCCATAACTGAGCTGTTCGTGGGCGAATAGCGTCAATAACCTGCCGCCAGTCTGAACCGGCCTCGCGAGCGTGCGCGATATCCGCCGCAAACGCGGCCCGCAGTTGCTCGAGCGAAAAGGTCGCGGGAAGGCCATCGATATGGGGCAGTTTCGTGGGCGGGCCCGTCGCGCGGAATCGACGCGGAAGCGCGCCATGACGGGAGACCATCGTGACCGTCGCTCCGCGCGCGATGAGATGCAACGCGACATCTACACCGGTGAGGCCCGACCCGATGACCAAGACGCTCGCGGGCCGGCGCGCGCCCAATGCTGTGAGCGCGCCCGGCGCCCAGGGATCCACCACAACCTTGCCCTCGGTACTCACCGCTAATACCGGCGCGAAAGCTCGTTCCAACGATTCGGGCATGCCACCCTCGGGACGCCCCGTCGCGACGACGACGGCATCGGCAGACAGCGATCGTCCGTCATTCAGGTTCAGAACAGCAGGCGAGCCTGGGGCAAGCCCGACAACCTCGGCCGCCTGAAACCTCACATCCGCGCGCGCCAATTGCTCTTGCAAGTAACGGCCGTACGCGAGACGCGGAGCAAAACTGTTCACTGACGTGACGGCGCGTTCCTCGAGCCACCGACAGAAGTGGTCGGGGTCATCCGGCCATGCAGACATCCGCTGCGCAGGAACATTCAACAGATGCGTGGGGTCGTTCGTGCCATAGGCCGCGCCCCTACCGGGGCATCCGGACGCGTCGATCAAGGTGATCTTCGCTTCTGGTCTGCGTTGGCGGAGATGTACCGCGGCGAGCACGCCCGACGCACCGCCCCCCACGATGGCTACGCGCATCATGACGGAAGGCTATATCTTGCCGGTGGGTTCAGGTGGTTGATCGTACGACTGGATTTGTTTCTTCGAGCGCCCTTTGCCGCCTGCGGGCTACCTGCACTCGATGCTCGTACACCATCTCGGCTGCCCCGATCATTATTCGCTACCTGCACGACCAGTACATCCGTATCGATGTAAGGCATTGCTGGACAGAAGATTACACGGCATCCGCCGGACTCCGGAGACCGATGCGTCGATACAAGAGAGAGAACGCTGTCGCGCGTGATCCCGCACCTATTAGCTTCAACTGCTGATAGCGGTGCCAAGAGGCCTATGACCGATGACCGTTTGCGAAACCGAAGGCGGGGTGGATTCCCGGGATGCCCGCGGAGAGACAGGCGTCAATCACACGTTGGCGTTGCCGGCTTTCCACTGCTCCCACGGGATGTTCCAGTCACCGAGTCCGTCGGTGCCCGGAAGCGTCGAGCCGACCGTGTTAACGATCTCGACGACGTCCCCGCGCTTCGAGTTGTCGTGGAACCACTGCCCGTTGCTCGTGCTGACGTTGATGCACCCGTGGCTGACATTGCTGTAGCCCTGGCTGCCCACCGACCACGGCGCGGCGTGGACGTAGATGCCGCTGTAGGAGATCTGCGTGGCCCAATCGACCTCGGTGCGATACCCGTTCGGCGAGTTGGACGGGACGCCGTAGGTCGAGGAGTCCATCACCATGTGTGAGCGACGGTCTCCAACGATGTAGACGCCGTTGTTGGTGGGCGTGCTGTTCTTGCCCATCGACACCGGCATGGTCTTGATCACCTCGCCGTTGCGCTTGACCGTCAGCGTCTTGGTGTTGTCGTCGACGGTGGTGATCACCTCGTCGCCGATCGTGAAGCTGGTGCTGACGTTCTCCTGGCCGAACAGGCCGTCACCGAGATCGACGCCATAGGTGTTCACGGCGACGTCGACCTTCGTGCCGGGCTTCCAGTACTTCGCCGGCCGCCAGCGCACCTCCTGGTTGCTCAGCCAGTAGAACGCCCCCTCAACGGGCGGGTCGGTCTTGATCTTGATGGCCTTCTGCGCGGCCAGCCGGTTGGTGATGTTCTCGTCGAACCGGACGGCGACCGGTTGCCCCACGCCGACCACCTCGCCGTTGTTGGGCAGCACGTACGGCATGGTCAGGTTTTCCGGCGAATGGGTCTCGAAGGACATCCGCCGGGTGGTGGCGCCGCCGAGCCCCAGCGATTCCGCGGTGAGCGTGTAGCGCTTGTTGTAGCCCAGCGGCTCGGTGGTCGACCAGGTCAGCCCGTCCTTGCTCAAGGCGCCTGCGACGGTCTTACCGGACTCGTTCACCATGGTGACCGCGCCGAGGACGCCGTCCTCCGCGCTGACGGTCACCGGCGAGTCCACCGAAACGCCCACGGCGCCGTCGGTCACCGATGCGGTCAGCTTGGGGACGAGCAGATCACCGAACGGTGTGCCCTTGTCGTCGATCACCTGAGGCTGCGGCGGCGCCGAGTTGCCTCCGCAAGCGGACAACCCGAGCGCCAGGGCGGGGATCAGCGCAACGGTCACCAACCATGCGCGTCGACGCGGACGGGCCACTGAACGGACTCGCCACATTGCTCACTCCACCTCACAACCAGGGACAGATCGATGATTCTTGGCAACAGTCTAAGGGCATTTTCAGGTTCGGGTTACGTGGCGGATGTCGACGAAGCAACGTTGTGGGTACAGATTTCGTACTGCGCAGCAGAGCCTGTTATTGTCGCACCCGCGCGCCGTTAGCTCAGTTGGTAGAGCAGCTGACTCTTAATCAGCGGGTCCGGGGTTCGAAACCCTGACGGCGCACCAGCTTCACATCGAGTGCGACCGTGGCGGACCGTCACGGTCGCGTTCTTTTCTGCACCGGCGGCACGCCATGGCGGTCGCCTATTACGGTTGCGTAAATTTCTGGGCCGAATGTGCCATCGCGCGCAGGAAGTGTGCTGAGCTGCTACATAAGGCAGCTTACGGAGACGTGGGTCTCAGTTCATTCGGCGTTGCGGAAAGGCCACTTCGTCGGATCTACCGCCATTTAAGCTGCGATAAGACAAATTGATCTGCTAAAGTCGCGTTAGCTGACACCCGGAATCTCCAGGATCAGCGAAATCTCGGAAGGGAAAAGGGACTTAGCTGATGCCTCAGCCAGGCCATTCATTTGCGGCAGACGGAGCGGGTGCGGGCGCATCCGCCGAGGTGACTGCCCAAAGCCCGGTCGCGGTGTACAGCTGCAATCGAATCGGCCGGGTCGCCAACCCCCCGGGTTTCTCCCTCTCTGACTGGTTCCGCTCGACGCGACGACGCTGACGCCGCCCGCTCAGTCCCGCCGGATCCGGCGGACGACGAGCACCAGAGCGATCACTCCCACGCCCGCAAGCGACACCGCCACCGCGGGTTTCGTCACAAAGCGGATCGCGGCCGACTTGGCGTCTTCGGCCAGCCGGCTTGGATTCGCGCGTTCGGCGAGGGTGTCCACCGTCGCCGCCAGTTGCTCCCGAGCTTGGTCGATGTCCTGCTTGATGGTCTCGGGATCGCGGTCCGCCACGTGCGCCTCCAAGCCGTCCAAGTCGGTGCTCTTCACCAGAGCCTGCCGATCTACCCTAGAGCAGCCCGCGCTCGCTGCAGCGCACCGGTCGACAGAAGGGATGCCCGCGCGTGCCACAGACTCCGCGACTCGAGGTCGGCGACAAAGCCCCCGCGTTCAGCCTGCCCGACGCCGACGGCAACACCGTGAAGCTCTCCGATTACAAGGGCCGCAAGGTCATCGTGTACTTCTATCCGGCGGCGTCCACCCCGGGGTGCACCAAACAGGCGTGTGACTTTCGCGACAGCCTCGCCGAACTCAACGATGCCGGGCTCGACGTCATCGGTATCTCCCCCGACAAGCCCGAGAAGTTGGCGAAGTTCCGCGACAAGGAGAAGCTGACGTTCCCCCTGCTGTCGGATCCAGACCGCAAAGTGCTCACCGAATGGGGCGCGTTCGGGGAGAAGACGATGTACGGCAAGACCGTTCAGGGCGTCATCAGGTCGACCTTCGTCATCGACGAGAAGGGCGAGATCGCCGAGGCGCAGTACAACGTCCGCGCGACGGGTCACGTCGCGAAGTTACGGCGCGACCTGTCCGTTTGAGCCGAGCTCGCCCAGGCCGGCCAGCAGTAGCGCCTCGGACATGGCGGCGCGCTCCAGCACGCCGAGGTGCAGACTCTCGTTGACGCTGTGTGCTTGCGTCTCAGGGTCTTCCACGCCGGTCACCAGGATTTTGGCCGACGGAAACGCCGCGGCGAATTCGGCGATGAACGGTATCGAACCGCCGACGCCGGTGTGCACGGGCTCGGTGCCCCACGCCTCGGAGAACGCGGCGCGGGCGGCGTCGTAGACCGGCCCGCTGGCGTCGATCGCATACGGCTGCCCGTGGTCGCCCGGTGTCACCGTCACCTGCGCACCCCAGGGGGCGTGCTGTTCGAGATGGCGGGTCAACGCCGTCATATGCTGTTCGACGTCGGCCCCGGGCGCGATGCGCATGCTGACCTTGGCCCGCGCGCGAGGGATCAAGGTGTTCGACGACTTGTCGATCGGCGTCGTGTCGATACCGATGATGGTGATCGCCGGCTTCGCCCACAATCGTTGCGGCACTGAGCCAGAACCGATTTCGCGCACACCGGGCAGCATGCCGGTCTCCTCGCGGACCCGTTCGGGCGGGAAGTCGACGGCGGCGGCCTCCCCTTCGTGCAGCCCCGCCACCGCCACGTTGCCGTCGTCGTCGTGCAGGCTGGCCAGCAGACGCACCAGCACGCTGACGGCGTCGGGGACGACGCCACCCCACAGGCCGGAATGCAGGCCGTGGTCGAGCGTGGCCACCTCGACGATGCAGTCGACGAGCCCACGCAGCGACACCGTCAGCGAGGGCACCTCGGTGCTCCAGTTGTCGGAGTCGGCGATGACGATGACGTCGGAGGCCAGGGTGTCGTGATGCGCGGCCAGCAGACGCGACAGCGACGGCGAACCCGATTCCTCCTCCCCCTCGACGAACACGGTGACGCCGACCGGCGGATTGCCGCCGTGCGCCCTAAACGCCGCCAAATGTGTTGCGATACCGGCCTTGTCGTCGGCGGTGCCGCGGCCGTAGAGGCGTCCGTTGCGCTCGGTGGGCTCGAACGGCGGTGAATTCCACTGTGCCGGATCGCCCTCCGGTTGGACATCGTGGTGGGCGTACAACAGCACCGTCGGCGCACCGGGCGGCGCGGGATGGCGCGCGATGACGGCAGGTGCACCCCCTTCGCTGGCCAATTGCACATCACCGAAACCCGCCTCCGTCAGCAGCTTCGCCACGGCGTCGGCGCTGCGCTGCACCTCGCCGCGGCGGGCCGGGTCCGCCCACACCGACTCGATGCGCACCAGGTCCTCCAGATCGCGCCGCACCTGCGGCATAACCTCGTGCACCCGCGCCACCAGATCGCTCATGGGATCGAGGCTAGCCGCAACACTTTCGTCGCGCCCGGAAGCCACGAGCGTGCACAAACCGCCGGGATTAGGCGGCGTGTCGTGTGCAGACACGCACTCAGTGTCACTGTGGTGATTGCCGCTTTGCGGTGGTTGGGTTGTTCTCATCTGGTGTTTGGCTCTGACA
>NZ_LZJE01000368.1:0-977 GCF_001666865.1 Mycobacterium sp. E136 | reverse complement strand
GGGACGGCCATGTGCACTTCGTGCCCGCGGTGCAGCAGTTCACGGCCAACCGCGGCGCAGGGTTCCACGTCACCACGCGTCCCATAGCAGGCCATTAAAAGCTTCATCGCGTCCTACCCTCTCATTTTTTTGCGGAGCCTTTCACTGTTGTTGCTGAGGCGCAATGGCGCCGACGGCTGCCGCGGTTCCAATTCGACCGGCCACGCCATGCCACCGCCAGCGGCACCGGAGTGGCCGGCTCGCCCCAGCAGTAGTCGCCGTGGGACTCCGCCGACCCCGATGTACTCTCTGGTCCACGCAACTTGAAGGGGGGCAGTGGATGGCCAGATCCCTGAGATTTGTGCTGGCAAGCTACGGAAGTCGTGGCGATGTGGAGCCCTGCGTTGCCGTTGGCCGGGAGTTGCTGCACCGCGGACATCAGGTGTATTTGGCAGTAGCGCCCGACATGGTGGGGTTCGTCGAGTCCGCCGGGCTTCAGGCGGTCGGCTACGGCCCGAACGCGCGTTTATGGCAGGACGTCCATCGTGAATTCCAGGCGCGCACGTCCCATCCGTGGAAGGTTGCGGACCTGCGGAGACTGTGGCGCGAGAATCGTGCGCTGCTGACCCAATACCTTGAAGAGGCGAACTCCACGTTGATGGGGCTGGCCAAGGACGCTGACCTGCTGCTCACCGGCCCTCTCGGGGAAGATGTCGCGGCCAACGTCGCGGAGTATTACGACATTCCGTTGGCCACGCTTCATTACTTCCCGATAAGACCCAACGGCGAGCTCCTCTCATTCCTGCCGCCACGATTCCGCCGCTCGACCATGCTGGCGCATGAACGGCTGACTTGGCGCGGTACCAAAGAGGTAGTAAACGCGCAGCGCCGCGAACTGGGATTGCCCGAGGCAGTACTGCCCTACACGCGACAGATCACCGAACGTGGATCGCTGGAAATCCAGGCCTATGAGGAGGCCTGCTTTCCTGGATTGGCGG
>NZ_LZJE01000367.1:0-3163 GCF_001666865.1 Mycobacterium sp. E136 | reverse complement strand
ACCGTCGACGATCTGCCACTGCGACGGGTCAAAGGGGTTGTCACTCACGGGGATACCTTATAGATGCGGAAAACGGGGCACCGCCCCGCGAGGGCCTCGAACTCGTCGGGGTTGGGCCCGGTGACCAGTCCGGCGTTTTTGATGAAGTCGGCGCCCGTGGGCACCTTGGTCGGGAACTGCCGCAGCAACGGGCGTGCCTCCTCCGTGGACATCTCGACCATCCGCACCTGCTCGCCGCGGCGGCCGATGTGCAGCGTGGCCTCGCCGGCGGCCCGCACGTTGGCGGCCCAGTCGGAGCCGGGCACCCCGCCGACCACGTAGCGCTGCCCGTCGACCTCCATCGGCGTCACCGGGGTCTTGCGCGGTTTGTTGGTCTTGCGGCCGGCAACCTCGAGCACGACGGGGCCCTTCTCGCCGAGGACGCCGAGCGTCTGCAGACCGATCATCACCTTGTTGACGTACTTCAGCCACCACGGCAGGCGAATGTCGGACATGCTCGAAACGCTACGTGATGACCTCGACGCGGAACACCGGCAGGCGGCCCGCCATGGCCTCGAGTTCCTCGGGTGTCCCGGTCTCCAACACCCCGGCGCGCGTCATCATGTCGACGCCGACGGGAACCTGCGCCGGGAACTGCCGCAGCACCGGCCGCGCCTCGTCCGGGGTCAGCTCGACGAGGCGCACCCGCTCGGATCGCCGGCCATACCGCAGCGTGACCTGATTGGCCGCGCGGGCGTTGCTCACCCAGTCCGCGCCCGGATAGCCGTTGATGACGTAGCGGGCGCCGTCGACGAACATCGGCGTGATCGGCGTCGACCGTGGCTTGCCGGTCCTGCGGCCGGGCACGGTCAACACCACGGGGGACTCGTGCCGCGAGATCGGCAGCCCGAGACGCAACAGCACCATCACCAGCTTGTTGGCGAATTTGAGCCACCGCGGGGGCGCCGTCCGATCGCCCATGCGGGGAGGCTACCGCTCAGACGGTGACGACGTAGCCGGAACAACGTACCCGAATGGTCGACGAGGGCGGTCTTGATCTCACTCCTGGCGCCGATGCTACCGGCGCACCTGACTTGCCTTGTCGCGCAGGATGTCTCGTCCACGCTCATTGTCGGTCATCGCCGCTGACCGGTCGAATTCGGCGGCGGCCTCGGCGCCCCGGCCCAGCCGGGCCAGCAGTTCGCCGCGCACGCTGGGCAGCAGGTAGGAGCCGTCCAGACCCGTCAGCTTGTCGACGATCTCCAACCCGGCGGCCGGGCCGCTGGCCATCGCCACCGCGACCGCCCGATTGAGCGCAACCACGGGCGACGGCGCCGCCTGAAGCAATCCGTCGTACAGCGCGACGATGCGGTGCCAGTCGGTGTCGGCGGCGGACGGCGCGGTGGCATGGCATTCGGCGATCGCGGCCTGCAGCGCATAGGGTCCCCAGCCGATACCCTTGCGCCGCAACGCGTTCGCGGCGCGTTCCAGCGCGGTCACGCCACGCTGGATC
The DNA here is from genome assembly GCF_001666865.1 of Mycobacterium sp. E136. NCBI lineage: Bacteria > Bacillati > Actinomycetota > Actinomycetes > Mycobacteriales > Mycobacteriaceae > Mycobacterium > Mycobacterium sp. E136. Next base: position 1,671 of record NZ_LZJE01000367.1, on the reverse strand, counting down.
TGCGCCCGATCCCATTTGGCGCGGTTCTGGTCCTCCAACAGGATCGGCCTGCCGTCGCCGTCGGTGCGCGCCGCGAAGCGCGACGACTGCAGCTCCATCAACGCCACCAGACCGTGAACCTCGGGCTCGTCCGGTACCAGCGCGGTGAGCACCCGACCGAGACGCAGCGCCTCGGCGCACAGCTCGTCGCGGATCCAACGCTGACCGAACGACGCCGAATAACCCTCGTTGTAGATCAGGTAGATCACGCTCAGTACCGCCGAAAGCCGCCTCGGATACTCGGAGCGGTCCGGCACCTCGAACGGCACGTTCGCGGCCGACAGCGTCTTCTTGGCGCGGGTGATGCGCGCGGCGACGGTCGGAGTGGACGTCAGGAAGGCGCGGGCGATCTCGTCGGTCGTCAGGCCGCCGACCACCCGCAGGGTCAGCGCGATCCGGCCTTCCCGCGACAGCACCGGATGGGCCGAGATGAAGATCAGTCGCAGCACGTCGTCGTCGATGCGGTCGGGGTCCCACGGTTGGTCGACATGGCTTTCGAGCTCACGCGCCATCGCGGCGTATTTGCTGTCGAGATTCTCCTGTCGCCGCCACAGGTCGATGGCCTTGCGTTTGGCCACCGTGATCAACCACGCGCCGGGGTTGCGCGGAACACCGGACGCCGGCCACTGCTCGAGCGCGTCCACGAGCGCGTCGGCGGCCAGGTCCTCGGCGAGCCCGACGTCGCCGACCGAACGCGTCAGTGTCGCGACGATTTTCGCCGCCTCCATGCGCCACACCGCGTCGACGGTCGCCTGCACGTCGCTCACGCCTTCATTGTGCCGAGCCGATGCAAACCGCCACTTCCGTGCGGCGTGTCGCGATGCTTTCCAACAGGTCGCGACGGAAAGTTGGAAGGTATGACCCACAGGTTGGTCACGGCGTATTGGGAAGGCCGCAAGGCGTTCCCGCACACGCTCGTCAACCCGTACGCGGGGTTGGGGGACCGGGCGATCGCGCGGATGTGGCGGTTGGGCTGGCAGCGCGCCGCCGACGAGCAGAGGGGCATCCCGAGCGAAGAGGAGCGACTCGCTCGCTTCGCCGCGGAAATCGATGCCCTGCTGGACTAGTCGCCTCAACGCGCTCCGGCGCCGTCACCCTCGCGCGATACTCGGTGTCACCGGCCCGCCCGGTGCGGGCAAGTCGACACTGGCCGAGGCGATCGCGACCGCGACCGAGGACGCGGTGTACGTCCCGATGGACGGCTTCCATCTCGCCGACGTCCAACTCGAACGGCTCGGCCGCCTCGACCGCAAGGGCGCGATCGACACGTTCGACGCCCACGGGTATCTCGCTCTGTTGCAACGCATCAGGGCCCAGCGCGACGAGACCGTCTACGCGCCGGCGTTCGATCGCGATCTCGAGCAGCCCGTCGCAGGCAGCATCGCCGTCCTGCCGAGCCACCGGTTCATCGTCACGGAAGGCAATTACCTCCTCGACGACGACGACCCGTGGCCGTTGATCCGCGCGCTGCTCGACGAGGTCTGGTTCGTCGACGCCCCGACCGACGAGCGTCGTCGCCGCCTCATCGCGCGTCACATCGCCTTCGGCACGTCGCCCGAGCAGGCGCAGGCATGGGTTCGCGCCGTCGACGACGTCAACGCCGCCCGCATCGAACGCGCGAAACCGCGCGCG
>NZ_LZJE01000366.1:0-770 GCF_001666865.1 Mycobacterium sp. E136 | reverse complement strand
CGGCGAGCAGCAGGTTCTGCACGCTGGGATAGATCGATCCGAAGAACGACGACTCGCCCACAAATGGTGACGGCATGTACGGCAACCGCATACCGCCACGCAGACACGGCACGACCAGGACCGGGATCTCGCTGAAGTGGTCCACCTGCCATTGCACGGCCCGCAGGATCTTCTGCATCGATTCGTCGCCTGCGGCGAGGCGACGGCCGATACCGCCGTAGAGCGACCACGCCTGCCGATACCGCTTGCCGAGCTGATCCTTGACGGCCTGGTCCTTGACCACGAGGAATTCCCAGTTCTGGCCGTTCGAGCCGGTGGGCGCTCGGAGCGCCAACTCGATGCACTTCAGCACGATCGCGTCGTCGACGGGGTCGGGCAAGACGCGGCGCACGGCACGCTGGGTCATCATCGCCTCGACCAGCGGCATGTCGAGGCGGGCGAGGGCTTCTTCGGTGGTGGGAATCTCGGCCATGAGTCGAAACTACTCAGCGTTGAGTTCGGACACCGAGAACGTCGCGGAACAGGGCTTGGCGCAGCGCGAGTTCCCGGGGGTCGCTGAAGAGATGAAAGCCCATCTTGTTCATCACGTAGCCGTAGCCGGTGCCGGTGTCCGGATCGGCGAAGCCGAACGACCCTCCCGCGCCGGGCCATCCGAAAGCCTTGTCCGACGAACCGAACACGAACGTCGACGTCGGCTTGCCGAAGCCCAGCGAGTACGACACGTCGGTGTGCATGATCCTGTCGCGCACGCCCCGCGTCGGCGCCGCGGC
>NZ_LZJE01000365.1:0-721 GCF_001666865.1 Mycobacterium sp. E136 | reverse complement strand
CACCAAGCGAACCGACTAGCCAACGATGGGGCCAAAATTCATGCCGACCCCGGGGCCAAGTCACTTGACGAGACGCAGTCTCTCGAAGAATCACGCGATGACCTTCATTCATTCGGCTACGACACGCCGGCACCGCTAATCAGGTCCCGACTCGTACACCACCTTGGTGGACGCAACCTGCCCCTGTTCAGAGTCGGTTGATCGTTGACGTTTCTGTGTCGGTTGATCCTTGACACTCTTGTGTTGTGTCAGCCCTGACCGCTTCTGCGTAGGGCCCGCTTGTTTCGTACCTCGCCGTGACTGGTGCGGGGGGCGGTTTTGACCAGTTCATCACCGACCCAGAACCGCAGAAGGTTGCCGTCGACGTGGACATCGCAGCGTTGTCCGGCCCAGTGTTGGCCGATGCAAACCTGCTGCCATGACACGCAGACCACCCCGTTGGTGGTGACCCTGCGTGACACCCAATCTGAGCCCTGTCGTTGGTGCGCTCGAGCCGATTGCGAGGTCGACGGCGACGCTGCCGGCGCCCCGGCGGTGAAGCGCTGGGCAGGGATGTCCATCTTCAGCGACTGGTGCGGTCGGTTGGTGTTGTAGTCCTCGACCCACTCATCCTGTCGGTTCCGGTCGAAAATTGAGCAGTTTTCTCCGGTCGAAAAGTGAGCAGGTGTTACGGGGTTGAGTCTGCCTGACGGTCGGCTTCGACGGAGGGCAGGGACTCGAT
>NZ_LZJE01000364.1:0-28629 GCF_001666865.1 Mycobacterium sp. E136 | reverse complement strand
CAGCGGATCCTCCAGCAGCGGCGTGCCGTTGATCTCCAGCTTGGCGGCGTGTTCCTTGACCTGCGCCATCCACAGCTTCGTCAACCCGATGCGGGCGATGCCGGTGCGCTCGTTGCCGAGCAGGAACTTGGCGTACGTCCAGCCCTGGTTCTCTTCGCCGACAAGCTGATCGGCCGGAATCCGGACGTCTTCGAAGAACACCTCGTTGACCTCGTAGCTGCCGTCGATCAGCTCGATCGGTCGCAGCGTGATCCCCGGCGTCGACATCTCGGCCAGCAGGAAGGAGATGCCGGCCTGCCGCTTCGGCGCCGTTGGGTCGGTGCGCGCCAGCAGGAAGATCCAGTCGGCGTACTGGCCGAGCGTCGTCCACGTCTTCTGCCCGTTGACGACGTAGGTGTCGCCGTCGCGCACGGCGGTGGTCCGCAGCGACGCGAGGTCCGAACCGGCCTCCGGCTCGGAGAAGCCCTGACACCACCAGATGTCGATGTTGGCCGTCGGCGGCAGGAAGCGTTCCTTCATCGCCTGCGAACCGAACTGCGCGATCACCGGGCCGACCATCTTGGTGTTGAACGCCAGCGGTTCGGGGACGCCGGCCAACTGCATCTCGTCGAGCCAGATCTGGCGCTGCAGCGGCGACCACTCCTTGCCGCCCCACTCGACCGGCCAGTTCGGCACGGCCAGCCCGTTGGCGTTGAGGATGCGCTGGCTGGTGACCATGTCCTCGGGGAACTTGGTATGGCCGGTCTTGCCACGCTCGCGGATGTCTTCCGGAATTTCGGAGGTGTAGAAGCGCCGCAACTCCTCGCGGAATGCGGCGTCCTCGTCACTCAACGCCAGTTTCACGGTCTACCCCGTTCTCGTTGCTCCACATTGCGCACGGTTTACCCACCGCGAGCAGACGCAAAAGTGTCCTTTCGGAGTCGATTGTGGGCAGCTTTACGTCTTCTCGCGCAGAGAACTGACACTACTTCCAGGCGAATACGGGTTGCTCGAGTTCGTCGACCGGATCGTGTCTGCCCTCCAGGCCGAGCCAGCGCAGCTGCAGCAGCACCGCACCCGTCGGCGCGTGGATCAGGTCGTTGCCCAGCGGGACCTGCACGACGGGGCGCGGGCTCTCCGGGATCTCGATGAACCGCGGTGAGTCGGGCCGCTGCAGTTGATGCAGGCCGACCCGATACACCGCGACGACCTCGTCGGGCGCCGGGCGCGGCTGCAGCCGCCCGCCGCCCCAGATGACGACGGGCGTGATGACGTACCCCGATCGGGTCGGATAGTCGTCGAGCAGGCCCAGCACCGTCGAGTCGGGCAGCTGGACGCCGACCTCCTCGTCGAGTTCGCGCAGGGCGGCGTCGACCACGGTCTCACCCGGGTCGAGCCGGCCGCCGGGCAGCGCCCACTGTGCGGCGTGCGACGTCAGCCGCGACGCCCTGCGGCACAGTAAAAAGGCAGCGCCACCGGAGACGTCGACCATGCGCCCGTCGAGGCCGGCGTCGGGCATGCCCCGCCCGTCGTTCCAACCCTCGACATCGACCGGGTCCACCCGGTCCTCGCCGACCTCGGAGTCCACGAGCACCACGGCGACGGCCGCGTGCCGCTTGGTCGGGTCGGTGACGGCGCGACGTTGGTGTCGCGACAGGTTCGCTGCGATCCGCTCGCGCAGCGACTCGTCGTAGGAGATCGTCACCGCTCGACCATAGTTTCGCGGTGTTTCGTCGCCACCGTCCGGGGCAACTCCCTGTGGACCACAGCCCAAAGAGAGGATCGACATGGCACTCGACGATGACGACATCACCACCTCGGGCGCAGGCGGAGAGGGACCCGCGGACGGCGGCTCCAACCCCCAAGGACACGACGGCGGCGCCGACGGCACGGCCGGCGGCGAAGGCCCCGCTGACGGCGGCAGCAACCCCCAAGGACACGACGGCGGCGCCGACGGCACGGCCGGCGGCGAAGGCCCCGCTGACGGCGGCAGCAACCCCGAGGGTCACGACGGGGGCGCCGACGGGACGGCCTGACACCCGCCCGATGACGACATCCCCATGCTGACGGCACCGATGCTTCGGCGCTGCGTGGCGGTCGGCGCCCGACGGTTCGCCGACGAGTACTGGGGCCGCAGACCGCTGCTCACTCGGGCGGATGCGTTACCCCGCGACTTCAACGATCTGCTCTCGCCCGACACGGTCGACGAACTGATCGCCGAGCGCGGGGTGCGCGCACCGTTCATCCGGCTGGCCAAGGAAGGCGGCGTCCTGCCCAAGGACTGCTACCTCGGGCCCGCCGGCTTCGGCGCGGAGATCCCGGATCAGATCGACTCCGCCAAGCTGCTGACCCAATTCGCCTCGGGCGCAACGATAGTGCTGCAGGGCCTGCATCGGTTGTGGCCGCCGGTCATCGACTTCGTCCGCCGGGCGGTCGACGATCTGGGACATCCGGTGCAGGCCAACGCCTATATCACCCCGCCGAGCAACCGCGGCTTCGATCCGCACTACGACGTGCACGACGTGTTCGTCCTTCAGGTGTCCGGTCGGAAGCGCTGGATCGTGCACGAGCCGGTGTACGAACATCCGCTGCCGTCTCAGCCGTGGACGAAGCACCGCGCCGAGATCGAGAAGCGGGTGGCCGACGACGCCCCGGTCATCGACACGGTGCTGGGCGAGGGTGATGTGTTGTATCTGCCGCGCGGATGGGTGCATTCGGCGCAGGCGCTGCAGACGACGTCGATTCACCTCACGATCGGGGTCTCGCCGGTGACGGCGGTCGACGTGGCGCGCGCCGTCGTCGACCAACTGACGAACGATGCGGCCTTCCGCGCGTCGCTGCCCATGGGCGCCGCCGACGCGGATGAGACGATGGCGACGGTGACGAAGGTGATGGCGGAGATGGTCGGGTCGCTGCGCGACGACGCGGCGACCCTCAGTGCGGGCGCCGCCGCGAACCTGTCCAGCCGTCACGCCGACCGAACCCGTCCGGTGGCGGTGCGCCCGCTGGCATCCTTGGCCGCTGCCGACCGGGCCGGGGAGGTCACCGTCCAGTGGCGGCACGGGCTGAGTGCGACCGTCGACCAATCCGGGGAGCGCGTCGTGCTGCGCCTGCCGGACCGGACCATCACCTTCCCGCAGAACTGCGGCGACGCCATCCGCGCCTTGCATCTGGGCGGCGTCGTCGATGCGGCGAGCATGCCCGGTCTCGACACCGCCGATGCCACCGTCCTGATCCGGCGGCTGCTGCGGGAGGGCGTTCTCGTTCCCGCGAGCGCTCCCGAGCACCGGAACCTTCCGGCAGACGCCGGATGACGGCGGCCAAGCGAATCCCGTGCAGCGATCAATCGCTGGCCCGTGACGACCCGATGTTCGGCACCGCATCGGCGGGCTCGCGGTGGCTGCTGCTCGAACTCAGCGGCGCGTGGGGCCCCTCGGTGTTTCTGCAGTCCCCCAGCTGTATCGACCCCGAGCTCGGCCGCGCGGTCGTGCGCCGGGTCGAGAAGGCGGGCATGCGCATCGCGGCGATACGCAGACACGGTCGCCGGCCCGAGACTCCGCGGTGGCGCTGGTTCATCGCGCACTGCGACGTCGGCGCCGAGGCGCTTCACCACGGGGAGGTCGAAGACCCCCGTGACTTTCTCGAGCTCGCGCTCGACGGCAGCGACGGAAGCCCGTCGACCGATCCGGTGATCGCGATCTGCTCCCACGGCAAACACGACCAGTGTTGTGCGGTGCGGGGGCGCAGCGCGTGTCGGGCGATCGCGGCGGAGTACCCCCAATTCACCTGGGAATGCTCGCATCTCGGCGGCGACCGCTTCGCGGCCACCATGCTGATACTGCCCGAGGGCCTGTGCTACGGCAGAGTCGACTCCGCCGATGCGGCGGGGCTGGTGCGCCGCTACCTCGACGGTCGGCTGGACAACCGGTTCCTGCGCGGACGCACGTCGCTTCCCCATGCCGTTCAGGCCGCACAGTACTTCGTGCGTGAGCGCACCGGCGACGACCGCATCGACGCGCTGCACCCGCTGCGGGTCGAGCGCGGTGAACACCTGATCACGGTCCTGCTCGACGGTGACGACGGACCCATCGAGGTGGTCCTGCACGAGGAATTGTCCGAACCCCTTCTCTCGCAATGCCATGCGCAGGTCCCCGGTCAGGTTCGCGTGTTCACGCTGGGGTCCTTGACCCTGGCCGGCGGGTGAGCGTCAGCCTCCTCCACGCACCGCAGGCAGCACCAGTGTGTTGATGACCTCGCGGACGAACGCCGTGTCGACACGTTGCCCGTTCACCACCCGCATCAGGCTCATCGCGGTGGCCACGTCGGCCACCATCGTCCAGTCGCGATCCGCGATCTCACCGCGGTCGACGGCCCGCCGCAGGATCGTCGCCATCTTTCGGCGGCCCCGCAGCAGCATCAAATCGTCGAGCGCCAAGGCCAATTCGCGGTCGTGGACGGCTTCGATCGCTACCCGCAGGATCAGGTCGTAGGTGACCATCGCGTCCTCGTTGCGCTCCGCGCGCTGCACCAGCGCTTCCATGTCACCCTGGAGGCTGCCGGTGTCCGGGGGCTCGTCGGTGAGCAGATCGGGCCGCCAATAGACCAGCGCATCGGTGATCAACGCGGCCTTCGACGACCATCGGCGGTAGATCGCCGCCTTGCCCACCCCGGCCCGCGCGGCGATGTCGTTCATGTTGGTGGCCTCGTAGCCATGCTCCCGCAGCGCGGCCAGCGCCGCGTCGAGGATCGCGGGGTCCCTCGACCGATCCAAGCGCCCCTCAGTGCGCTGGCGTAGCTTCGGCTCCGACGCGGACATCACCGACCAACCTAGACGTCACGGCGTCGACGGTTGCGGGATCGGCGCGGTGTCCGCCGGATCCGACCTTCTGCGCCGGCTCCTTTCAACGATCTGGAACGTGTTCAGTGGCCACCAGAACCACCGGCCGAGTGCCGCCGCGATCGATGGCGTCATGAAGGAGCGCACGATCAGCGTGTCAACGACCAGTCCGATGCCGATGGTCGTACCGAGCTGGCCGACCACCCGCAGATCGCTGACGATCATCGACATCATCGTGAAAGCGAACACCAGTCCAGCCGCGGTGACCACCCGGCCGGTCGCGCCCATGCCGCGGATGATGCCGGTATTCAGGCCGGCGTGGATCTCCTCCTTGAGACGCGAGACCAGAAGCAGGTTGTAATCCGAGCCGACCGCCAACAGGATCACCATCGACAGCGGAATCACGATCCACTGCACACCCAGGCCCAGAATGTCCTGCCACAGCAGCACCGACAGGCCGCAAGCGGTGCCCAGCGAGGCCGCCACAGTGCCGACGATCACCAGCGCGGCCACGACGCTGCGGGTGATCAGCAGCATGATCGCGAAGATCAGGATCATCGATGCCAGAACCGCGATCATCAGGTCGCTGACGACGCCGTCCTGCATATCGGAGTACAGCGATGCGGTACCGGCCAGCGACACCTTTGCGTTGGCGAGCGGAGTGCCCTTCACGGCGTCGGCGACAACGCCCCTGAGGTCCCGAACGTGTGAGATGCCCTCGACTGACGCGGGATCGCCCTGATGGGTGATGATGAACCGGACCGCCTTGCCGTCCGGCGACAGGAACATCTTGAGGCCACGCTCGAAGTCCGGATTCTGGAACACATCCGGCGGTAGGTAGAAGAAGTCGTCGTTCTTGGCCTGATCGAAGAACAGACCGATCTCCGTCGCGCCTCGCGCCAACTCCTGTTGCTGGGCCTGCATTCCCGCCATGGTGCTGTGGGTGGAAAGCATGAAGTCACGCATCGTCTTCATGGACCCGATGGTGTTCTCCAACAGGGGCAACATTTGCGGCAGAAGTTCATCGAGGCGATCGAGATCGACTGTCAGGCTGCTGATCTGATCTGCGAGGGTGTCGATCCCGTCGAGCGAATCGAAGATCGAGCGCAGCGACCAGCAGATCGGGATGTCGAAGCAGTGCGGCTCCCAATAGAAGTAATTCCGCAGCGGCCGGAAGAAGTCATCGAAGTCGGCGAGGCTGTCGCGCAGTTCGTTGGTGGTCTCCACCATCTCATGGGTCTTTGCGACCATGCTGTGCGTGGTTTCGGTCATCTCCTTCGTGACCGTGTACATGCGTTCCATGTTCGCGACGGTCCGGCTCAATTCGTCTGCCTGCTCGAGCATCTGAGCCGAGTTGTCGTTGTTGAACTTCGCTGACTGCAGCGTGCCGGCATTCTGCGCACCGAGCAGGAACGGAATGGAACTGTGCTCGATGGGCGAGCCCAACGGCCGGGTGATCGTCTGCACTCGGTCGATGCCACGCATGTGGACCACATACTTGGCGACGCGGTCGATGACCAGCATGTCCGCGGAGTTTCGCAGGTCGTGGTCGGCCTCGAGCATCAACAGCTCCGGGTTCATCCTGGCCTGCGAGAAGTGTCGGTCGGCAACGCCCATGGCGATGTTGGCGGGCATGTCCTCGGGGGTGAACTTCTGGTCGTTGTACTGCGGCACATAGGTCAGCAGGCTCACGAAGCCTATGACCGCGATCAGGCTGGTCATGAAGATGATCGGGACCGGCCAGCGGACAACGGCGGTGCCGACCTTGCGCCATCCCCTTTGCGAGAGCTCACGCTTGGGATCGAGTAGGCCGAACTTCGATGCGACGGTCAGGACCGCCGGCGCGAGCGTCAGCGCCGCCACGATGATCACCAGCACCGCGATCGCGCAGGGCAGGGCCATGGTCTGGAAGTACGGCAGCGTGGTCATGGTGAGGCACATGCAGGCGCCCGCGATGGTCAGGCCGGACCCCAGGATCACGTGTGACACACCGTGATAGGCAATGTAGTACGCGTCCTCGCGGCTTCGGCCCCTGGATCTTTCCTCGTGATATCGGCCCCAAAGGAAGATCACGTAGTCGGTGCCGGCGGCCAACGAGAGCATCGTGACCATGCTCACCGCGTACGGCGTGAGGCCGATGATGTTCAGATAGCCCGCCAAAGCGGTAACGCCCTGAGCGGAGAAGAGTTCCAGGCCGATGACCACCATCGAGATGACCATCGTGACGACAGATCGGTAGATCAGGAGCAGCATCACGATGATGACCGCTACCGAAACCAACTCCATGGTCGCCATGCTCTGATGGCCCGCGACGCTGGTGTCGGCGTTGAGGACAGTGTTACCGGCGACATGCGCCTTGATGCCCGGCGGCGCGGGCACCGAAGCAACGAGATCTCGGACGGCGGCCACCGACTCGTGGCTGGCGGTGGTGCCCTGAGACCCGTTGAGGAAGATCTGCACGTACGCGGACTTACCGTCCACACTCTGCGAGCCGGCCGCGGTCAGCGGATCACTCCAGAAATCTTGAACGTTCTGGACGTGCTCGCGATCGGCCTCGAGCTTGGCGACGATCTCGTCATAGAACTTGTGCGCTGAATCGCCCAGGGGCTCATCGCCTTCCAGCACGACCATCGCGGAGGAGTCCGAGTCGTACTGCTGAAACACCTTGCCGATGTTCAGCATCGATTGATACGACGGCGCATTCGTGGGACTGATGGGCACCGAGCGGGTCGCGGCGACGTCATCCAGGGAGGGAACGAACATCCCCAGCGCAACGGCCACGAGCGCCCAGATCACGATGATCGGCACCGAGAAGATCCGGATCATGCGCGCCAGGATCGGCCGACGGGGCTTCGTGTGCGCGTTGGTCATCGGATCGCTCCTCGGCGCGCTTCGTGCCTGGAAGCGCCTCGCTGACTTGTGGCGCTCATACGGATTTCACCAAGCAGTAGATGAACGGTTTCACCGTGTCCGTGCTCGCCCGCTCGTCGCGGACTTCACCGTCGACGGTCACCCGGCAGCCGAGACCGCTGACGTCGCGTTCGCCTTGGGCGATGATGTTCGCTGACATCGACGGCAACGTCGTCACGATCGTGAACGACCATGGTAGCGGTGTGTTTTCGATGAGATGTGGCTGCCCGTTCTCATCGAGATAGTTGAGGTTGGCGGTCCCTCCCGACCCGGTGACCTCGTAGGTGATGTGTTTCGGATTGAAGTTCGAGGTTATCGCCGATGTTTCCGCGGGGTTCGGGATGTGCGCACCGGCGGACTCGCGGATCCGCAGAATGGCATAGGCCCCCACCGCAACCACCACCAACAACAGCAGTGGTATCCAGAACTTCTTGAAGATCCGGAACACCTGACCCTCCTCACCCGACCGTTCCGGCACGGTGAGCGGAACTCGAGTTCCGTCTGCGTGCTGGCGAGAACTGTACCGCACCGCCGACGACCGATCTCTGGCCGATCCCGGCCCGCCTCGGCGCGATGCCTATTTTCGACGTTTCGGTATTAGTGGTTGGGGGTGCACGGGCGCGGTCCGCTGGAGTCAACGGCGCCGACCGCGGGAAGAACTAGTTGATAGGCGGTCGGAAATGAAGTTGTTTCACCTGTTCCCTGCAGTTGCTCCAATTGCGTTGGCATTGGCGGGTTCTCCCGTCGTCGCGGCACCCGCATCCGCCGCACCGTGTCCCGATGTCCAGGTGGTGTTTGCCCGCGGCACGTTCGAGGCGCCGGGTGTCGGCGCCACCGGCCAGGGATTCGTGGACGCATTGCGCGCCAAGGAACCGGACCGGTCGATCGACGTCTACGCGGTGAATTACCCTGCTTCGCTTGACTTTGCCACCGCCGCCGACGGTGTCATCGACGCAAGCAACAAGGTCACCTCCACCGCGGCCAACTGCCCGGACACGAGGATCGTGCTTGGCGGATACTCGCAGGGCGCGGCCGTCGCCGCCTACATCACCGAGGACGAGATCCCCGAGGGTTACACACCCCCGCCGGGGATGACCGGTCCGATGCCGGCGTCGGTCGCCGACAACGTGGCCGCGGTGGCGCTGTTCGGCAAACCGTCCAGCGGCTTCTTGCAGATGATCTACACCGGCGCCCCGCCGATCACCGTCGGGTCCCGTTACGCCGGAAAGACTTTGGACCTCTGCATCCCGGCAGATCCGGTTTGCTCACCGTCGGGCAGCGACAACGCCGCGCACGGCGGCTACCTGGTCAACGGGATGACCGACGAGGCGGCGCAGTACGTGGCCGACAGGTTGCCGCGCGGCGGGGCGCCCGGCGGCTCCCAATGAGCGCTCAGGCGGTGGCCCTGCCGAAATAGAGTTCCTGGGTCGCGAGGCACACCAGCTGTCCGGCCCGGTTGTACATCGTCGATGTGGTGAGCCCGCGCCCCGCGATGCCGCTCGGTGAAAACTGGTCGGACAGCACCCAATCCGACAGGTCGACCGGGCGGTGGAACCACAGCGCGTGGTCGATCAGCGCGTTGAAGGTGCCGATCGGGGTGGCGCCACGCATGGCGAGAGCGGTTTCGACCATGGTGGTGCCGGACAGATAGGCCAGCAGGCAACTGTGCAGAACCGCGTCGTCACCGACGGGTTCGCTCGGCCGCCACCACATGCGCAGCCGCGGTGACGGTTCGCCGGCCTCGAGCGCCAACCGCGGAGGCGCGTCGACGTAACGCAGGTCGAACGGCTGTGGGCGGACCCAGAAGCCGTCGTGCTCACCGGCGAATGCGGCCAGTTGTTCCTGCACCGGCGGCAGCGAATCCGGTTCGCCTACATCGGGAATCGACTGCTGGTAGTCGAGCGACTCGACCGGAGCGCTGAGCGACACCAGCGCCTCGAGCAGGATCTGGTCGTCCTGGCGGGCCGTGACCTGGCGGGTCGACAGCGTTCCGCCGTCGCGGGCCACGTCGACGTGAAGGTCGACCGGATAGCGGGCGTCGCCCGCGCGGACGTAGTAGACGTGCGCGCTGTGCGGCAGGCGGCCCGGGGCCGTCCTGCTCGCCGCCATCAATGCCTGGCCGGCGATGTGGCCGCCGACGATGTGGTGCGCGGGGTTGTCGAGTTGCGTCGCGACGAAGTGCCGATCGCCCCAACGGTCCACGTCCAGCGTGGTGATGATGTCGGCGAGGGTCGGGGCGCGGTAAGTCACCTCGGCATCATGCCAGTGCGATTTGTGTGCGCTTCGTTGCGCTCAGCGCAACAAACTGCACACAAATCACAGTTCGGCGAGGATCGCCGCCACGAACTCGTCGACGTCGGCCTCGGTGGTGTCCCACGCGGTCATCCACCGCACCTCGCCGCGCGACCGGTCCCAGTCGTAGAACCGCACCCGTTGCCGAATGCGGTCGGCCGCGTCGACCGGCAGGGTCGCGAAGATCGCGTTCGCCGGGCTGTCCTGTGTGAAGGCGAGCCCGGTTAGCTGCCCCTCGGCGATGTGCGCCTCCAAAGCGGAGCGCAGTCGTGCGGTCATCGCATTCGCGTGCGCGGCGCTGCGAAGCCCGAGGTCGTCGTCGAACAGCGTCAGCAGTTGCGCCGAGGTGAAGCGCATCTTGCTGGCCAGTTGCATCGTCAGCTTCCGCAGATATGTCAGGCCGCTCGCCCGGCCCGCGTCGAGCACGACCACCGCCTCGGCGCCGAGCAGCCCGTTCTTGGTGCCGCCCAGGCTGAGGATGTCGACACCCGCGTCCGTGGTGAACTCGCGGAACGGCACGCCGAGCGCCGCGGCCGCGTTCCACAGCCGCGAACCGTCCATGTGCACCGCCATCCCGCGGACGTGGGCGAAGTCGGCGACGGCGCGGACCTCGTTCGGCGTGTACACGGTGCCCATCTCGGTCGTCTGGGTGATGCTCACCGCCAGCGGCTGGGCGCGGTGCTCGTCGCCCCAGCCCCATGCTTCGCGCGCGACGAGTTCGGGTGTCAGCTTGCCGTCGGGCGTGGGCACGGTGAGCAGCTTGAGCCCGGTCATGCGTTCGGGTGCGCCGGCCTCGTCGGTATGGATGTGGGCGGTCGACGCCGTCACGACGGCGCCCCAGCGCGGCAGAACGCTGGTCAGGCCAACCACATTCGCGCCCGTGCCGTTGAAGACGGGATACACCTCGGCGGCCTCGCCGAAGTGTTCGCCGATCACCCGCTGCAGGCGTGCGGTGTAGACGTCCTGTCCGTACGCGGGCTGGTGGCCTCCGTTGGCGACGGCGAGCGCGGCGAGCACCTCCGGGTGCACACCGGCGTAGTTGTCGCTGGCGAAGCCTCTCCATTCACGGTCATGCAGGGTCCCGACACTCACGCGCTCATCCTTGCACCGGCGACGGTGAAACGATTTCCGCACAGAAATATGTATGTGCTATGCATACTTAGTGCCGCCGTCACGATACGACCAACTCGACGAACTGCTGACCCGCATCGCGGTCGCGCGGCAGCGGCCGGGTTGGCGTGACCGCCTTCTCGACGGCGCGGGCCCGGTGACCAGCGCTTCAACGCTACGCGTCCTGCGCGCCATCGAGCAGTGCCAGCAGCATTCCGGCGGCGCCTCCATCCGCGATGTCGCCGACTTCCTGGCCGTCGACCACTCCACCGCGAGCCGGTCGGTGGCCGCCGTCGTCACCGCGGGCCTGGTGACCAAGACCTTCGCCGCCGACGATCAGCGACGCTGCATGCTGGTGCTCACCAAGGCCGGGCGGCAGGCGTCGCAGACGGTGACCGACCGACGCCGCGAACTGGTCGCCGAGATGATCGCCGACTGGCCCGACACCAAGGTCGACACGCTCGTCGACCTCCTCGACCGGCTGACCGAACGATTCGAACGGGCGGCCGCCCGATGACCGCCGAAGCCACCGCCCCACCCCAGGCCCGCGGCGCGCTCGGGTTGATCTTCGACCCGGTCTTCGGCGCGTTGTTCTGGGGCAAGATCTTCTCGGTCGTGGCGGTGTGGACGCACGGCATCGTCGCGGCGATCGTGATGTTCGACGCGACGCACTCGGCGCTGATGGTCGGGTTGGTCGGCGTCGTGCAGTTCGCGCCGCAGCTGATCCTCAGCCCGACGAGCGGCAAGTGGGCCGACACCGGCAACCCGGCCCGCCAGATCCTGCTCGGTCGCGTGCTGTGTGTGGCCGGCTCCGGTTTCACCGCGGTGTGGCTGCTCGCCGAACCCGCGCAGCACGACATCTCGTCGGCCGTCCCCGTGCTCCTCGGCACGCTGCTCGTCGGATTCGGTTTCGTGGTCGGCGGGCCCGCGATGCAGTCGATCGTGCCGAACCTCATCCGCGACGGTGAGCTGTCGACGGCCATGGCGCTCAACAGCTTTCCGATGACGATCGGGCGCATCGTCGGGCCGGCGGCGGGCGCGTACATCGCCGCGCACACGGGTGCCGGTGCCGCGTTCGCGGTCAGCGCGGGCCTGCATTTGATCTTCGCGTTCTTCCTGCTCGCCGTGCGGTTCCCCACGCCACCGACACGGCATGCCGACACGGATTACCGCGTGCGCGTGGCGATCAGGTACGTGTGGCGGGATCGGCCCCTGTTCCTGGCGCTGCTGGCGGTGACGACCGTCGGGCTGGCGTCCGATTCCTCGATCACCCTGACCCCGTCCCTGGCCCACGAACTCGGCGGCGGTGCCAGCCTCGTCGGAACCCTTTCCGCCGTCTTCGGCGTCGGCGCGGCCGTCGGCATGGCGGCGCTCGCCTTGCTGCGCGGGCGCATCGCGTCGCAGAACGTGTCGGCGATCGGACTGGCAGGGCTGGGTCTCGGGTGCGCGGTGCTCGCCGCCGCGCCCGCCCCCGCGGTGGCCATCGCCGGGTTCGTTCTCGCCGGGCTCGGCTTCGGCTGGGCGATGACCGGGCTCAGCACCGTCGTGCAGGAACGGGCCCCCGAACCGCTGCGCGGCCGGATCATGGCGCTCTGGCTGGTCGGCTTCCTCGGGTCACGCCCCATCGCCGCGGCGCTGCTCGGCGGCACGGCCGACGTGTTCAATGTGCAGGCAGCCTTTGCGGTGGCGATGGTGTTCTGCGCGACGGCCGCGCTGTGGTGCCGGCCGGCCAAGCTCGCAGGCCCGTTACCGGCGCACGTCTAACCGGCCGGCAGTCAGGCGATTTCGGCGGCCTTACGCGCGCGCTCGGTGATCGAGGCGACCACTCCCCCGTCGTTGAGGATGTCGGTTCCGGTGAGATAGCCCGCTTTCGGACTCGCGCAGAACGCGAACAGCTCGGCCATCTCCTGCGGTGTGCCCCACCGCGGTACGGCGGCGTCGGCGACCATCGCGCCGGCGCCTGCCTGCTCCTCCAGCCTGCCCATCTCGGTGTCGACGGATCCCGGCGAGACCGAGACGATGCGCAGGCCCTTGGTGTTGAACCGTTCGGCCTGCGACGAGCTGTACCACCGGACGAAGCTCTTGCTGACCGCATACGCGATGCCCGACCGCGCCTCCGGCCCCGCGATGTCGCACGCGGCCAGCATGTTCGTCATGAACACGGCCTGGTCCGTGAACGCCTGCGGGAACCGACTTTTCGGAATCAGCTCGTCGGGCAGCATGTGCGCGGCCATCGACGCGACGTTCACGATCGCCGCGCCCTCGGCCGCCGTTTCGAAGAACGCCTCGTTGACGTTGAGCGTGCCGATCGCGTTGGTACGCATGACGTATTCGGCATCACCCATGCTCGGACTCACACCTGCGGTGTGGATGACCGACGCGACCGTTCCGAGGCCGGCGGCGGTTTCGAAGAGCCGGTCGACCGCCGCGCGCTCGGTGACATCACCGTGCACGACGGTGGGAGTGATGCCCTCGTCGGCCAGCGCGGCGGCCGCGGTGTCGAGCCGGTCCTTCCGGACGTCGCATAGGACAAGGGCGTGGTCACGTCCGACGATGCGGGCCGTCGCCTGACCCATGCCGCCCGCACCGCCCGTGATGATCGACACTCGACTCATACGGGGACGGTATACCGAAAGCCCGACGGGATGGCCGACGGGTACTCGTCTTCTAGACGCCGACCGCCCGTTCCAGGTCCTTGAGCGACGTCTCGAGGTGGCCGAGCAGGCGCTGCAGTGACGGGACGCTGCGGCGGTCGCCGACCAATCCGAAGTCGAGGTTGTCGGCGTTGTTGGCCAACGTGATGTTGAGCGCCTGCCCGTCGAGCGGGATCGAGAACGGGTAGTTGCCGTCGAGTCGGGCGCCGTTCCAGTACATCGGCTGCCGCGCGCCCGGCACATTCGAGATCACGATGTTGAACGGCGGCGGCGCGGTGGCGACGAAGCCCGGCAGCAGTCCGAGCGCCAGCCCGCCGACCAGCAACGCCGAGACCGCCAGCTGCTGCACGCGCGGCAATTCCGCGTACACCTTCTTGTTGTCACGCATCGATTTCGCGATCGCCCCCAACCGCTGCATCGGGTCCTCGAGATCAGTAGCGAGGTTGCACAGGATGGCGCCGACCAGGTTCCCTCCGTTGTCCGCGTCCTTCTCGGTGCGCAGGTTCACCGGGACCATCGCGACCAGCGGCGTATCCGGCAGAGCGTTCTCCTCCGCCAGGTACTCCCGTAACGCCCCCGCGCACATCGCCAGTACGACGTCGTTGACGGTCACGTCCGCAGCGCTTTTCACCTTCTGGATGCGCTCCAGCGCCCACGACTGCGCGGCGACCCGCCGGGCCCCGCCGATGCGCACGTTGAGCATCGTCTTCGGGGCGCGGAAGGGGAGGGTGAGTTCCTGTTCGAGCAGCGCGGCACGGGCCAGCGACAGCGTGGTCGGCGCGACACCGGCGACGGAACTCGCGGCCTCGGTCACCGTGCGCAGCAACGACGGGCGGTCTTTCGGGCCCGACCTGCGGCGCGGCGCCAAGCTCCACGGCGCCTGAATCGTGGTCTCGCCGGGATCGGTGGAAAGCGTCCGCTGCACCAGCTTCATCGCCGACACCCCGTCGATCAGCGAATGGTGGAACTTCGTGTAGACCGCGAATCGTCCATCGTCGAGGCCTTCGATCAGGTGCGCCTCCCACAACGGGCGGTGCCGGTCGAGCAGCGTGCCGTGCAGCCTCGACACCAGCTCCAGAAGTTCGCGCACGCGGCCCGGCGCGGGTAGGGCCGAGCGACGCAGGTGATATTCGAGGTCGACCTCTTTGTCCGACGACCACACCAGGTTGGTGACCCCGCCGAAGAACGCCGGGTGCTTCCGGAACGTCGGCTGCACATCCGTCTGCGCAACGAGGGT
This sequence comes from Mycobacterium sp. E136, assembly GCF_001666865.1. NCBI lineage: Bacteria > Bacillati > Actinomycetota > Actinomycetes > Mycobacteriales > Mycobacteriaceae > Mycobacterium > Mycobacterium sp. E136. The sequence continues at coordinate 13,610 of NZ_LZJE01000364.1, read as the reverse complement.
GTCGTACATCCCGCGCAGGAAGTCGGGTCCGGCGCCCTCCGGAGGCTTGTAGAGCGTCAGACCGCCGACATGCATTGGGTGCTCGCGGGATTCGCCGAGCAGAAAGATCAGGTCGGTGGGTGATATCGGTTGCATGCAGCCTCCGGCTCCGGTGCTCGAGAATGCTCAGGACTTGTCTGAACATCCCCCTCGGCGCCGTTCCACAAACGTGTGCGGTGCCCGCCCGCCGTCACGGCGATGACTCCAGCTTCCCACTCGCGGCGCGGCCGCGCGAGGTCCTCAGATCGCGGATGAGGACGGCGGCGCGGAGTGTCCCTGGGGCTCGCGAGTCGTCATCAACCGGACGATCTCCTTGCGGTCCGCCTCCGACGGCAGGCCCATCCCCGGCTCGTAGCCGTACACCTCGTGCAACGGCGTCGAGGCGGTGCGGGTGTCGAGGATGTCGACGTCCTCGGTGCTGATCAGCCCGGGGTGTTCGACGCCGCACGCCTCGGCCACCTTGACCAGGTCGCGACGCAGCGTCTTGATGTAGTTCGCGACGCGCTCGGCCTTGACCTCGGGCACCAGCCCGCGCGCCAGCCAGGCGTTCTGGGTGGCGACTCCGGTCGGGCACGTGTCGGTGTGGCACTTCTGCGCCTGGATGCATCCGATCGCGAGCATCGCCTCACGCGCGACGTAGACCATGTCGCAGCCCAGCGCGAACCCGACGACGGCATTGTCCGGCAGGCCGAGCTTGCCGCCGCCGAGGAACACGACGTCCTCGTGCAGGCCCCGGTCGGCGAAGATCCGATAGGTGCGGGCGAAGCCGAGCTGGAAGGGCAACGACACGGTATCGGTGAAGATCAGCGGCGCCGCGCCGGTGCCGCCCTCACCGCCGTCGATCGAGATGAAGTCCACGCCGCGGTCGGTCACGCGCATCAGATCGGCCAGCTCGCACCAGAATTCGAGGTCGCCGACCGCCGACTTGATCCCCACCGGCAGCCCTGTCTCGGCCGCGAGCAGTTCAACCCAGTCCAGAAGGCTGTCGGTGTCGGAGAACTCGGCGTGCCGCGACGGGCTCACGCAGTCGCGCCCCTCCGGGATCCCGCGGGCGGCCGCGATTTCGGCGGAGACCTTGGGTGCGGGCAGTAGCCCACCGAGGGTGGGCTTGGCGCCCTGGCTGAGCTTGATCTCCAGGGCGCGAACCGGCGCACCGGCCACCACGTCCTTGAGCTTGGCCAGATCGAAGCGGCCCTCGGCGTCCCGGCACCCGAAGTAGGCGGTCCCGATCTGGAAGATCAGCTCGCCGCCGTGGCGGTGGTAGCGCGAGATGCCGCCCTCACCGGTGTTCTGCAGACAGTCTGCCAGCACCGCTCCCCGGTTGAGCGCCTCGACGGCGTTGGCCGACAGCGATCCGAAGCTCATCGCGGAGATGTTGACGACCGAGTTCGGCCGGAACGCGCCGCGCCGCCCGCGCGCCGCACCGAGCACCTTGGCGCAGGGCACCTCGATCTCGCGGCTGGTGCCGGGTGAGGTCGGGGGTACGGCCCTGGCGAAGGTGCGGTGTTTGATCACCGGATAGCCGGCGGTGTACTCCAGATCGTTGTCCGTGCCGAAACCGAAGTAGTTGTTCTCCTTCTTCGCCGACGCGTACACCCACCGGCGCTGGTCCCTGGTGAACGGCCGTTCCTCGTCGTTGGAAGCGACGATGTACTGCCGCAGTTCCGGTCCGATGGCTTCGAGGAGATACCTCGCATGCCCGACGACGGGGAAGTTTCGCAGGAGTGCGTGCCTGCGCTGGAACAGATCACGCGCGGCCACGGCACCCAACGTCGAGGCGGCCGCGGCGGCGAGACCACGAACGGTCCGGCCCATGGCGGCAGGGTTTCCGCGCAGCCTCGGCCCGAAACCCGGCCCGTCACCGGGCGTGGCGCAGGATCACCAATTCTCCGGTCAGCGTTCCGTCTTCGAGGAGCCGCCCGATATCGCTGCTCTGTTCTTCGGCCAGTTGCCAGGCCCGCTTGCCGCCGTGCCGTTCGGCCAGCGCGGTTTCCACCTTGTCGGCGCGTTCGTTCCACGCCGCGGGTATCTCGGGCAGATCGGCGGTGCTCAGCCGGTCCTCGGCGACGAGGGTCGCCCGCTGGATCAGCGCGTCCAACTCCTCCGGCGTCGGGAAGTGGTTGTCGGGGAGGCGATCGTCGGGGATCGCGCGGTGCGCCACGAACGCGAGCAACCCGATGCATCCGCCGGGCCGCACCGTGCGGCGCAACTCCCCCAGCAGCGTGAGTTGATCCGGCGTGGTGCACAGCACGCCCAGCGACCATGCCGCGTCGAAACTCGCGTCGGCGATCGGCAGCGCCGAGCCGAGCCCACAGATCACCGGCTGGTCGAACAGCCTGCGCGCCGCATGACAGGCGCCGGCCTCGGGTTCGACGAGCACGGGCCGCACCGAGCGCGCTTGCGCCGCGTATGCCGCCGGTCCGCCCACACCCGCGCCGCAGTCCAGCAGCGTGTCGCCCTCCGAGAGCCCCATGTGCTCGATGAGCCAGTCCAGCGCGGCGGGGCTTCCGCTGCCGCGGCAGGCCGCGGGTATGTAGTAGTCCGGTCCCAGGTCCCGCGCCACCCCGGCCGTCCATTCGGCCACGGTGTCGAACTCGGCCTCCATCGCTTCACTCACGCAGCCACCTCCTGAACGCGGCGTCCCACCTCGGCCTTGATCTCGGCCCCGACGCGTGCGCCGGACGCCGACGCCAGCCCGGAGATGTTCACGCCTTCGACCCCGTCGATCGACAACAATGCCCGAGCCTCGGTGACCGCGGCCTCGATTCCGGCAGCAACGGGATCGGGTGCGGCCAGGACGTATTCGGTCACCGACGGGTCGAGGTCGAGGCCCGGCAGCCCCTGCAGCACCGCGGCGGACACGTTGTCGGTGAACACCGCGACCGCCGCGATCACCGGGATGGACAAACCGGCGGCCCGGGCCGCCTGCATGAAGTCCGCGATCATCGCCGGATACGGGACGTGGTTGAGCACCGCCAAACTGGCACCCGCGTGCTGCTTTTGCACCAGCCGGGCGGGCCGGGAGGAAACGGGTGGCGCCGTCGGCGTCTCCGGTACCGCCGCAACCATGCCGATCGACGCGGCGAGGTCCACCAGGCGGGGGCCGTCGAGATCGAAGGTCTGCGTGACGTCGGGCCGCACGTCGTAACCCCGTCCGTCGCCAGTCACGCACAGTGCGGTCTCGACACCGACGCTGCGCAACCCCCGCAGTTCCTGTTCGAGCACCACGCGGTTGCGGTCCCGGCACGAGAGCGTGATCCACGGCGTCACACCGGCGTCGAGCAGCAGGCGGCCCATCAAGGTGGGCGGAAAGTCCGGTTTGTTCTGATGTTCACCCACCAGCACGGCGTCACACGACCGCGCGAGCAGTTCCGCGGTCTCCACGACGTCGTGCGCGTCGAACGGTGCGCAGCTGAAGTCGGTGAGCACCAGCGGCGGTTGGACCGGCCGCGGCTCACGCCGCGGTCCCGACCAGGGCACCACCTCGCCGAACACGCAGGGGCCGGGGCGCATCTCGCACTGCCCGTCCGGTCGCACGCCACCGCACGGCCCGAACTCCATCCGCTTGGGACAGCTCGACTCCGGCGGCGACGTCACGGATCTCCCCTCAACGCTGAGTCTCCCCTCAACGCTGAGCTCAGATACCCACCTCGTCCGTGCGGCAACCGCGGCCAGCGTCGCACCGGGGCGCCGGACCCACCGGGTACGTTCGTTGTGGTGGACGACGCGCAGGACTGGACAGCCGATTCGAGAGCCGACGACATCGCCCTGACCGGGGTCTCGGAGACTGCGTTGCTGACGCTGAACGGCCGGGCGCATCAGGCCCGCCACCCGAACGCCATCATCGCCGATCCGATGGCGATCCGCCTCGTCGACGCGATCGACTTCGACTTCGACAAGTTCGGCCGCAAGGGCCAGGAGATGGCGCTGCGTTCGCTGGCGTTCGACCGGGCGGCCGGCCACTATCTGTCGGACCATCCTCGTGCGACGGTCGTCGCGCTCGCGGAGGGGCTGCAGACCAGCTTCTGGCGACTGAACACCCTGATTCCGCACGCTGACTTTCGCTGGCTCACAGTCGATTTCCAGCCGATCATCGACCTGCGCGAGCGGCTGCTGCCGGCGTCACCGCGGATCACCTCCCTCGCCCAGTCGGCGCTCGACTATTCGTGGATGGAGAAGGTCGACGACAGCTCGGGCGTCTTCATCACCGCAGAGGGCCTGTTGATGTACCTGCAGCCCGATGAGGCGATGGGCCTCATCACCGCCTGCGCCGAACGATTCCCCGGCGGTCAGATGGTCTTCGACCTGCCGCCTGTTGTGGTGAAGAAGATCGCCCCGAAGGGTCTGCGCGCATCGCGGCGCTACCGCGTGCCGCCGATGCCGTTCAGCCTGTCGGCCGCGCAGTTGGCCGCCCTGCCCGAATCCATCCCCGGCATCCGCGCCGTGCACGACCTGCCGATGCCGCCGGGACGGGGCTGGTTCTTCGAGAAGGCCTATCCGGCTTTCTGGCAGTTCAAGCCGACCAAGAATCTCCGCGGCGCGTACACCTTGCTCGAGTTCGGCTGACGTCAAGGCCGTTTGACGAATATCACTCCGACGTCCCGAAACAACGTCTGAGCTGGCCCGTTGGCACCCATTCCGCGTAATTGGATTGTTACCGAGGTTTGTCACATTCGTCACTCGGGTAACTTTGATAACAGACCGGCAACACATCGGCCGGCCGCCACACCGAAGAAAGAGACGAATGGGAAATCACGATGAACACCGTCCTGTACTTCAGCACCAACGGCCCCGTTTATGAAACCCGCGCTTACACCACCGCGGATATCGACCAACTCGTAGAAGATCAGGGCCTGCAGTCCCTGACCAGCGCCGACCGGCAGTTCGACTTCTGGTTCAGCCCGACCACGCAACGCTGCCAGCGACGCATCAACCGAAAAGCCACCGAAGTGCTGCTGGCGACCAGCAGTTTCACCCCCAAGACCGTCCCCCTGCTGCGCGGATGCGTCGTCGTGGCCACTCATGACGAGGACGGCGAGCTCGACGGGCTCAGCTGGCAGCAACTCGACCTCCTGGTCCGCCGCAGGCACGCCCTGACGCGGCGCGATGAGCGCGTGCTCAACAGGCGGATCCAGCGCGAAGAGCGCAAGCAGCAGCGCAACACCCCCACTCCGGCGGTCGCCTCCCTCGGCTGCGCGCGGCCCCGCTTCGCCGTGCACTGACGCCTCTGCCGATGAGTCGCCCGCTGCGGCGGCGGAGGCACGTACGGTCAGACGGTGAACTTCGAGGAGTACCGCGCTCACGACGCAACCGGGTTGGCCAAGCTCGTCGCCGACAATGAGGTGACGGCAACCGAGCTGCTGGACGTGGCCAGAAACCGCGCGGCCGCAGTGAATCCGCGCATCAACGCGATCGTGCGTGACGTCCCGGCCTCACCGCAGGATGCGGCCGCGGGCCCGTTCTCGGGTGTGCCGTTCCTGATCAAGGACCTCGCCCAGGATTACGCGGGGCTACCGACGTCTGCGGGATCGCGCGCGCTGATGGCGAAACCCGTGGGCGAGCACTCGGAGGTCGTGCGGCGGTGGCAGGACGCCGGCCTGGTCATCTTCGGTAAGACGAACACCCCGGAATTCGGGGCGAAGGGCATCACCGAACCCGAGGCGTGGGGTCCGGCGCGCAATCCGTGGGACCTCAACCGCACGCCCGGCGGCTCGTCGGGAGGTTCGGCCGCAGCGGTCGCCGCCGGAATCGTGCCGTGCGCAGGCGCCAACGACGGCGGCGGGTCCATCCGCATCCCGGCGGCATGCTGCGGGCTGGTCGGCCTGAAGCCCGGGCGCGGCCTGACACCGTCGGGACCCGCGACGGGTGAGTCCATGCACGGCGCCGCGGTCCAGGGCGTCGTCTCCAGGACGGTCCGGGACACGGCGGCGATGCTCGATGTGCTGCGCGGCGGCGAACCGTGGGGACCGTATGTCCCCGGCATCCCTGAGGCGCCGTTCGCGTCCTGTGTGGGAGCCGATCCCGACACCCTGCGCATCGGCGTCCGTGTTGCGTCCGCGATCAACCCGTCTCCGCACCCCGAGGCCACCGCGGCCGTCGAGGCGACCGTGCAGGCGCTCACCGAACTCGGCCACCACGTCGACGAACTTCCGAGCGCCCCCTTCGACGACGCGGCCCTTGCACGGGACTTCCTGCTGACGTGGTTCGTCTACACGGCGTGGGAACTCGATGAGGCCAAACGGGTATCGGGTGCCGGTGATGAATCGTTCGAACGAGACACGCTCATCCTGGCCGCGCTCGGGCGGGCGACGAGCGGCGTCGACTACGTGGGCGCCGTGCAGCGGCGCCACGAGCACACGCGCAGGCTGACCACATTCTTCGAGTCGTACGACCTGCTGCTGACACCCGCACTGGCGACGCCGCCGCCAACCATCGGCGAGTTCGACCTACCGGTCGCGCTGCAGCGCGCGGCCCACGTGCTGATCAAGACGCGCACGGCGAAGTTGTTGCGGTACACCAAGATCGTCGACGACGTGGTGGACAAGAATCTCAGCTGGGTGCCCTACACCCAGCTCGCCAATTTGACTGGGCGTCCGGCGATTTCGCTTCCGCTGCACTGGACGGCGGACGGGCTGCCGCTGGGGGTTCAGTTCGTCGCGCCGCTTGCGGGCGAGTCCACGCTGATCCAGTTGGCCGCCCAACTCGAGCAGGCCCTGCCCTGGGCCGATCGCGTCGCCCCGATCTAACCGCCCGACATCCGCTGCCGCAGCCTCGCCGCCTGCACGGTGAGATGGTTGCGCTCGGCGATGTTCTGCGCCTTCGCGGCCGCCTCAACGTAAAGTTCAGCCGCCGTGGCAATTTCGCCCGCACGCTCGTGCAGGTACGCGGCCGCTGCGGTATAGCGCGGAAGTGCCGGATCGAGCTCGGCAAGCGCGGCGAGCCCCGCTTGCGGCCCGTCGGCCTCTCCGACGGCGACCGCGCGGTTGAGCCGCACCACCGGGCTGCCGGTGAGGCGGACCAACTCGTCGTACCACTCGACGATCTGCACCCAGTCGGTCTCGTCGGCGGTCTGCGCGTCGGCGTGCAGCGCGGCGATCGCGGCCTGTGCCTGGAACTCCCCCAGTCGATCCCGGGCCAGTGCGGCCTGCAGCACGGCCACCCCCTCGGCGATCAGGTCACGGTGCCACAGCCGACGGTCCTGCTCGGCGAGCGGCACCAGGCTGCCGTCGGCGCGCGTGCGGGCCGGGCGCCGCGCATGGTGCAGCAGGAAGAGCGCGAGCAGTCCCGCCACCTCGGGATCGTCGGTGGCAGAGGCGAGTTGACGTGCGAGCCGGATGGCCTCGGCGGCCAGGTCGACCTCGCCGGTGTAGCCCTCGTTGAACACCAGGTACAACACCCGAAGGACGGTGTGCAGGTCGCCGGGCCGGTCGAGGCGGGCGCCGCTCACGGTGCGTTTGGCCCTGCTGATCCGTTGTGCCATCGTCGCTTCCGGTACGAGGTGGGCCTGGGCGATCTGGCGCGTCGTGAGCCCGCCGACCGCCCGCAGAGTCAACGCGACCGCCGACGCGGGGCTGAGGTCGGGGTGTGCACACAGGAAGTACAGCCGCAGCGTGTCGTCGACGGGCACGGCCGGTCCGGGTGCCGGTTCGTCGACGGCCTGCTGCTCGCGCCGGTGCCGGGCAGCATCGGAGCGGGTGAGGTCGATGAAGCGGCGCCAGGCGGTGGTGATCAGCCAGCCCTTCGGGTCGTCGGGTGGCCGGGCCGGCCAGGTCTCGAGGGCGCGCAGCAGCGCCTCCTGGACGGCGTCCTCGGCGGTCGCGAAGTCCGCACCGCGGCGGACGAGGGTCGCCAGGACCGCGGGGATCAGGTCCCGCAGCGCCGCCTCGTCCACCGCGCCGGGCCTCACTCGGTGACCGTGGGCGGTGCCGTCAGGAACGGCCGGAGCTCGAGCCATTCGTGGATCGGCCGCCCGCCCGCGCCCGGAGCCGCCGACAGTTCCCCGGCCAATTCGACCGCGCGCTCGTAGGAATCGACGTCGATGACCATCCACCCCGCCACCAGATCCTTGGTTTCGGCGAAGGGGCCGTCGACCACGGGCGGTTTGCCCTCGCCGTCGGAACGCACCCATGCGCCCTCCGGTGCCAGGGCCGCATGGGTGACGAACTCGCCGGTGCTCTCCAGTCGCGCCGCGAAATCGTTCATGTACTTGATGTGCGCCTCGATCTCCTCGGGCGTCCACCGGTCCATCGGCACGTCGTTGACGCTGGCCGGCGCGCCTCGGTAGTGCTTGAGCAGCAGATACTTGGCCATGGTTCTTCCTTTTGTCGTTCGGGTCGCGACCCTAGTTGGTCGCTCACCCCTGGGACGGAGCCATCGCGCGATTCTCGACATCGATCGGCTCGGCCGGCCCGTCACCTGGCTAGGGTGCAGCCATGAGCCTCGTGACCTACGAGTTGGACGACCACATAGCGACCATCACCCTCAACCGCCCCGAAGCGCGCAATGCGATCAACGGTGAGGTGCGGCGCGGCCTGAACGCGGCGTGGGAGCGGTTCCGCGACGACGAGGACGCCTGGGTCGGCATCCTGACCGCCAACGGCGACGTCTTCTGTGCAGGCGGTGACCTCAAGGACGGCGAAGGTTCGGTCGGCACCTTCGGCGGCACATTCTGGGAGAAGCCGACGATCAACTCGTTCGAAAGCGGTATGGAGCTGTTCAAGCCGACGATCGCCGCGGTCAACGGCCCCTGCATCGGTTACGGCCTGACGGGTGTCCTGTTCTGCGATTTCGTGATCGCCTCCACCACAGCCACTTTCGCGTTTCCCGAGGTCTCTATCGGCGTCCCGACGATCGTCGGCGCGATCCGGCTGCCCGAGCGGGTCCGGTGGGCCGACGCCATGGAGTTGCTGCTGACCGGCAAGCCGATCGACGCCGAACGCGCCAAGGAGATGGGGCTGGTGTGGCGGCTGGTCGAGCCCGCCGATCTGCAGGCCGAGGCGCGGTCCTGGGCGGCGACGCTCACCGAGGCGGCGCCGTTGGCGCAACGCGCAACGAAGGAGGTGGCCTGGCGCACCGCCAACATGGGTTGGATCGAGTCCGTCCGCTTCGGGGAGACGATGCGCAAGGTGGCCGCCGCGACCGACGATGTGCGGGAGGGGCTCACGGCCTGGCGGGAGAAGCGCCCGCCACGATGGCGCGGTCGCTGAGGCCTACTTCGGACTCACGACTCTTCGGCTTCCTCCCGCTCGTCCTTCAGTCGTTCCTTGCTGCGCAGCAGCCGAAGCAGCGTCACCAGCAGCAGGCCGCCGACCACGTTGCCGACGATCGTGTATCCGAACCACTTCAACCAGTCGACGTAGCCGAACGGGGCGCCGCCGATGAGTGCTCCGAAGATCAACAGCGAGTCCAGAATCGAGTGGAACATCTGTAGCCCGGCGAGCAGGAACCCGCCGGCGACGGCCGCCGCGATCTTGCCGAACGTCGAATCCGTGCCGTGCTGCATGCGCGTCATCAACGTGATGACCATGCCGCCCAGCAACGACAGCGTCACCGTCTCCGCCGACAACGGTGCGGTGGCGAAGTGGCTGGCCGACTCGACCGTCTGCTCATGCAGTTTCGGGTAGGCCGTCACGATCAGCCACATGATCGCCCATCCGCCAATGAGATTGGCGATCAACGTCCCGCTCCACAACTTCAGCAGCTGTGCGACGCTCGCGCGTTTGGCGACGACGGTCGTGACCGGCACCAGGAAACCTTCGGTGAACAGCTCGCTGCGACCCAGCAGCATCGCGAGGAACCCGATCGAGAACGCGACGCCGGCGAGCAGCTGGTTGTGCGTGGCCGCCAGCACCGACAGATAGGCGAGCACGCCGACGGCGACCTCGGTACCGCCGAAGAAGCCGGTGACCAGGACTTCGCGCCACGTCCGGTGAAGGCGCTGCGTGCCCTCGTCGACCATCCTCTGGAAGGCGCCCTCCAGCTCGTCCTCGATGGGACTGTCCGTATCGCCTATCTGGCGCTGACGGGTCTCGCTCATGTGGGTCCTCCGCTTCCGTGACGGTCAGGGGTACCCGGCTTGCGCAGCGCCGAAGCAAAGCGCGGCAGTGGCCGGCTTTTTGCGCCGAGGGTCATTCAATGCGTTTTCACACAGCCCTACGCGCAAAAACGGCTCGCAGTCCCAACATTGTGGGTCGGCTACAACGGTCGCACTCGATGTTGTCGAGCATCGGCAAACCCTCAGCAGGCGATCCGGTTCACCATTGGAGAAACACACGCAATCGCAGGCAGCGAGAGGAGAGCACGGTGCAACGCCAGGGTGGCCACGATCAGCGAAGGACCGCCGTCCAGCGGGCTGACGAGCAGGAATGGGCCACCTTCACCCTGCGCCTCCCCCGCCTGCCGGTCCTGGTGCGCCTGAAGGGGCGCGACCCCCTCGTCCGCTCTGTGGACCGCGTCGAGGCCCTGATCCTGACCTTGACGATCGCCGTGTCGCTGATCGCCGTGCCGATCGCAGGCGCCATCGGCACCTCGCTGTTCGACGCGAAACGTTCGGCCTCCCATGCGGCGGTGGAAGCGGTGACGGCCGGTTCGCTCGTCCTGTTCGCGGTTCTCGCGGCCGCGACGGCCGTCCTTCTCGTCACCCGCGCCGTTTGCAACCGCATCCGCTCCGCCAGGTGGCAGCGAGGGCTCGACAGCCTGGTCGACGGCCGCGAAGGCCAGAGCCGAACGCAGTAGCGACGGGCCCGGTTGCAGGTAGCCCCCATATCGATCCCCCGCCACCGCTCAAAAGGGTTGGCCGTCAGCATGGCTGACAGTCGCGCCCGCTCCGAGGAACGTACTCGTCGTACCCGTCAGCACCGCCAAGGAGACGATGAGATGTCCACTCCCACCGCCGAAACCACCGCGTCTGCGCTCGAGAGGTTCACCGCGGCCGTCGCCGGTCATGCCGACATCGTCACCGACGGTGCAACGTTGACCGACCGTGGCCACGACTTCTGGGGAGTGGGTGGTGACGCCGAACTGCTTCTGCGCCCGCACAACCGCGACGAGGTGGCGGCGATCATGCGGCTCGCCACCGAATTCGGCATCCCGGTCGTTCCCCGCGGCGGGGCGTCGAACTGCTCCGGCGGCATGATGCCCGCCACCGGGCGGGTGCTGCTCGACCTGTCGGCATTGAAGGAGATCATTCACGTCGACACCGAAAAGCATTGCGCCCGCGTCGAACCCGGCGTTATCAATTCCGACATCCAGGAGCGTCTCGCGCCGCACGGACGTGCTTCTCACCGGACCCGGTGTCCGCACATCTGGCCACCGTCGGTGGCAACTTCATCGAGAACGCCGGTGGTCCGCACGCGTTGAAGTACGGCGTGACCTACAACCACATCCTGGCCGCCGAGGTCGTGCTGCCCGACGGGTCGACACGCACTCTGTGCGCCGACGACGACGGCCCGGACCTGCTCGGCGTGCTCATCGGATCCGAAGGGACGCTCGGCATCGTCACCGAGGTGACGGTCGCGCTGCGCCCGATCGCTGCCGTCACCCACAGCCTGATGGGTGCGTTCGCCACCGCGCAGGAAGCCGCCGACACCATCGCCGCGATCATTGCCACGGGCGTCGTGCCCGCCGCGGTCGAATGGCTCGACCGTGACGGAATCGCGGGGCTGCAGCAGTTTTACGACACCGGTTATCCGCTCGACGCCGACTCGATCGTGCTGATCGACGTCGACGGCAGCGCCGCCGAGATTCGGCGCGACCAGCAGATCGTCGAGAAGGTGCTCAGGGAGCGGGCGACCGAGGTCCGCGTCGCAGAGAACGAACAGGACCGCGCCAAGCTGTGGTACGGCCGCCTGCACGCGCCCGACTCGGTCGTGCAGAGCGGTAAGGGATTTTTCATCGGTGACGTGACCGTGCCCCGCGACCGCATCCCGGAGATGCAGGCCGCCATCCAGGCCACCGCGGCACGCCACTCCGACGGGCTGCTGTTCATCGCCGTGTGCGGCCACGCAGGCGACGGTGATCTGCACCCGACGACCTTCTACGACAAGGACAATCCGCTCGCCGCCTCGGCGCTCGAGGCCGCGAACAACGAGATCATCGACGCCGCATTGAAACTGGGCGGCACCATCACCGGCGAACACGGTGTCGGCACCGAGAAGATCCCGTTCATGACCAAGCGTTTCACCGCAGTGGAGATCGCCGCCCAACGCTCCATCAAGGCGGCGTTCGACCCGGCCGGACTGCTCAACCCCGGCGTGATGCTGCCCGAGCCATCACCCGACGAGCCCGACACCGACCCCTTCGGCGCCGCCGTGCGCAGCGCCATCGACGGGACCCTGCAACCGGATCCGGCCGCGCCGTTGACCACCGGCGGCGACACCGGCATCGACGTCAACCTCGGAAACCTCAGCCTGACCGTCGGCGCCGACGCCACGCTCGATCGGCTCAACCGCTTCCTCGACGAGCACGGCGTCACCTGCGGCGCGGTGCCCGCTTCGGGCGGCGACCGCACCATCGGCGAACTCGTCGCCACCGCGGCCGGCGCGGAGCGGATCGCGGTCCGGCACGCACTGTTGGGCGCCGACGTCACGGTCGTCGACGGCGAGATGCCTGCCCGCTTCGGTGCCGAGACCATGAAGGACGTCGCGGGCTACGACACCAAGCGGCTCTACATCGGCGGCCACGGCGCGTTCGGCGCCATCTCCCGGCTGATCTTCAAGATCGGGGTGAAGGCGTAGCGGGCGCCCCGACATGTCCCAAACGGAAACCCGCCGGTGTCCAGATTCGTGATTTACACCCAGCCGCCGGAGCCCAACGATGGTCCCAGCTAGCTGGAGAGGCGGTTGGGATGACGATCAGTGTGGCCGAGCGCGCGGAGCTGCGCACGGCGGTCCGCGAGTTGCTGGGTGACAAGTGCACCGAAGACGACGTGCGCCGGGTGATGACCTCGGACGACGGCTTCGACCGCGAGCTGTGGCGTCAACTCGCCGAACAGGGTGTGCTCGGCATGCTCGTCGAGGATCGACTCGGCGGTCTCGGATTCGGGGCCCTCGAACTCGAGGCCGTCGCCGAGGAGACCGGCGCGGCGCTCCTCCCGGCGCCGTTCATCTCCAGCGCGGTTCTGACCGTGGCGCTCGTGCGGGCCGCAGGCTCCGACGACGACAAGCAGCGGCTGCTGCCGGGGCTCGCCGACGGCACCGCGATCGGCACGGTCGCGATCACGGGGCGGTCCGGTTCGTGGGCGGTCGAGGGCGTCGACGTCGAGGCCGCCGCGGACGACACCCTCACCGGCGAGGCGCGCTACGTCACCTGGGGTCAGGTGGCCGACGTCGTGCTCGTGGTCGCACGCACCGCCGACGGTGTCGGCGTCTTCGAGGTGGCACCCGACGCGGCGGGTTTCTCCCGTACGGCGGTAACGGTTTTCGATCCGACGGTGCGCTTGTCGACGTTCGCGTTCGCGGGCACACCCGCGCGTCGCCTCGGCACCGCGGGCTGGGACGCCGTACAGGAGGCCCTCGACTACGCCGTCATCGCCTCGGCCGGCGAGCAGGTGGGCGGCTCCCGCCGAATCTTCG